>NZ_SJXG01000039.1:0-6633 GCF_012027885.1 Brevibacterium sp. LS14 | reverse complement strand
GGCGATGTCAAGGCGTCGAAGCAACATGGGGCTCGCCGGCGAGCAGTCGAGCGAATGCCTCGGTGGGCGTGAGATAGCCCAGTCGGCGGCGGGGTCGATTGTTGATCTCCTCGGCGATGGTGGTGAGGTAGGGCTGGTGATCGGGGATCACCGTGCCCTTGGGCAGATACTCCCGGTAGAGCCGGTTCGTGTTCTCGTTGCTGGGCCTCTGCCAGGGCGAGTGGGGATCGGCGAAGTAGACCGGCATCGCCGTGGCCAGGGAGACCTTCGCGTGCTGGGCCATCTCGCTGCCCTGGTCCCACGCCAACGATGCCTTCATCATCTCGGGCAGGTCGTTGAAAAACTCGATGACCGCGTCAGCGGTTGGCTCGGCGTGTTTCGAGGGCAGGGCCAGCAGCCCGGTGAACCCGCTCATCCGCTCCACCAGCGTCGCCGCGCACGAGGTGCCGTTCTTCCCGATGATCAGGTCACCCTCCCAGTGCCCCGGCACCCGACGCTGGGCGGCGTCCTCACCTCGCTCCGCGATCGGGACCATACCTACGATTGGGCCACCGCGCGTCCGCCCGGTCGTACGTGGTCGGCGCTTGGTCCGCTTGGACTGCAGGAAGATGCCCTTGCGGGCGAGCTCACCCTTCGGGATTGCGTAGATGTACTGGTAGATAGCCTCACCGGAGACGGTTCGGCCGCGTGCGTCAGGAGAGTTCGCCATGCGTTCAACGGTCGGGTCTGTCGCCTCCAGACGCAACCGGCCCGCTATCTCGTTCGGCGTCCAGGACGCGGCCAGGTCGGCGTCCACCCTCGCCTGCAGCACCGGATCCCCCGCGACCTTCCGCTGCTGCGGGCGAGCTCGCCGACGCTGCGCTCTGACGTCTGCGGTCACGGCCTGGTAGCCGCGGGTCTTCGTCGAGTTCCGGTGAAGCTCCCGCGAGATCACCGACGGGCAACGCCCCAGGTGACGGGCGATCCTCCGCACCGACCAGCCCGCTTTCGAGGCCGCCGAGATCTCCGACCTGTCGCTGAACGACAACCCCACCCGCGCCATCTGCACACTCCACCGATCAGACCCCCGCCGACCGGGAGTGTTGCTTCGACGCTATGACACCACCCAGTTCCCGGTCACTGTTGCTGGGATGATCCGAAATATCGGTAAGCCGACGCGTTGTTCCCTGCCTAAGCGGGGTTTCAATCCTCCCCTGGGACCGAGGGCCCCGGATCGCGACACCGTAAACTCATGCATTGGCCTGGCGCCCCGATTGTTCGGTTGGCGGTGGTCAATTGCGTAATCTTCTACGAAGCAATGACCCCCGGCGGCTGCTTGACAATGCTTGTAACGGGCGCTCGCCAACGGCAGTTAATCGGCCTCTCTCTTCGACATGAGAACTACGCTGCGAATCGCAAGGGAGCACGTGCACATCGGCCGATATGCCACCGGAGACACCGAAGCATCCCCGAGTGCACGGGAACCACTTGAGCCGGGAGGCGCTTCGAGCGATCAACCCCGCGAGCGCGGCGAGCACAAGGACGCACCGTACCCCCTCGACCTGCCCAGAGGATCATCCCCGCGGGGGCAGGGAGCACATCAACCGCACCTCAGCGTCCGTGAGGAGCTGGGGATCATCCCCGCGGGCGTGGGGACCACGTTTCGAACCTCACCAGTTCCTTCGTCGAGGCCGGATCATCCCCGCGGGGGCGGGGAGTACTAGGTGGCCGCGTAGACGTCGGCGGCACTGTAGGGATCATCCCCGCGGGGGCGGGGAGCACGTCACCCAGGCCCGCGAGGCCCTCGCCATGACGGGATCATCCCCGCGGGGGCGAGGAGCACTCACCCTCTACGGGTCCACGTTCAAGGGCGACCGGATCATCCCCGCGGGGGCGGGGAGTACTCAGCCTTCGCACCGACTCGGCGCTGCAGGGCCGGATCATCCCCGCGGGGGCGGGGAGCACAGGACCGGCGACATGGCAACGCTCGCTGACCTGGGATCATCCCCGCGGGGGCGGGGAGCACACGGACGAAGCCGAAAGGGCTTCGCGCAATCCCGGATCATCCCCGCGGGGGCGGGGAGCACTGCGTCCCGTCGAAGGCTAGGCCAGAGAAGTAGGGATCATCCCCGCGGGGGGCGGGGAGCACCGACACAAAAAAGGGCACGCGCTGACCGCCATGGGATCATCCCCGCGGGGGCGGGGAGCACCGATCACTCACCACTCACCACTCACCAGAGGAGGGATCATCCCCGCGGGGGCGGGGAGCACATCGCGAACCTCGCGAAGGCGATGGAGTCGACGGGATCATCCCCGCGGGGGCGGGGAGCACGATGGCTGGACCGTCGACTACCTCTGCGACGAGGGATCATCCCCGCGGGGGCGGGGAGCACTTCGTGACCGTGATCGGCGCGTACCCGTATTCGGGATCATCCCCGCGGGGGCGGGGAGCACGCTCAGTCGGCGGGCGTGAGCAGGTAGTGCATGGGATCATCCCCGCGGGGGCGGGGAGCACACCTCGTTCGCTGGTCCCGCGACCGTGCCGTTCGGATCATCCCCGCGGGGGCGGGGAGCACGTCGTGTCAGCGCCACGCCGCATATCCCCGAGCGGATCATCCCCGCGGGGGCGGGGAGCACGAACCTGATCTGATCGAGTACGTCGTGACCTGCGGATCATCCCCGCGGGGGCGGGGAGCACACGGATGGCTTGAGACCCCCATTCCCGACGGACGGATCATCCCCGCGGGGGCGGGGAGCACATGGCTTCGAAGTGGTCCTCGATCATCTGGTGAGGATCATCCCCGCGGGGGCGGGGAGCACACCGAGTCCTTGATCCCCTTGAGTTCCTGTGCCGGATCATCCCCGCGGGGGCGGGGAGCACCACCAGCCTTAGCGGCGACCTCAGCAACACTGGGGATCATCCCCGCGGGGGCGGGGAGCACCACCCTCAGGGCCAGCTCGGAGAGGTCTCTCCCGGATCATCCCCGCGGGGGCGGGGAGCACCTCTTCATCATCCCCGTCCTCGTCGTCATCATCGGATCATCCCCGCGGGGGCGGGGAGCACGCCGCCACTCTCTCAATGTGTCCTATATAGGCAGGATCATCCCCGCGGGGGCGGGGAGCACATGTAGTCGAACTCTGTCTGTCGCTCATTGCGCGGATCATCCCCGCGGGGGCGGGGAGCACCCTGGTGCGTCTCGCACCACAAGCCTCACCACCGGATCATCCCCGCGGGGGCGGGGAGCACTGAGACGGTCCGCGCGAGCGTTGACTGAGACCCGGATCATCCCCGCGGGGGCGGGGAGCACCCGCTGACATGGCGAAGGGTGTACCCCGGCATGGGATCATCCCCGCGGGGGCGGGGAGCACCTACTGTCGGCACCATCGCTGGCGTGACCATTGGGATCATCCCCGCGGGGGCGGGGAGCACCGGTAGGCGGAGTTGAGCGTCGCCGAGGGGAACGGATCATCCCCGCGGGGGCGGGGAGCACCAATGCGGCCCCGATTGTGCCTCAGTCCGTGCCGGATCATCCCCGCGGGGGCGGGGAGCACATGCCGTCGAGCACGAGGATCGGACCACTGGCCGGATCATCCCCGCGGGGGCGGGGAGCACACCACAAACACGGCGCAGGCGGCGCTGCGGGGCGGATCATCCCCGCGGGGGCGGGGAGCACTCGGCGGTGCTGTAGTACGTGATCGGCTTCACGGGATCATCCCCGCGGGGGCGGGGAGCACTCCGACTCGTATGACTCAGCGGTCGTGAGCTTCGGATCATCCCCGCGGGGGCGGGGAGCACGACACCATCCACGTTCGGGAATACATCCCAGGCGGATCATCCCCGCGGGGGCGGGGAGCACCACGCAATGACCACTCACCACTCACCAAAGGAAGGATCATCCCCGCGGGGGCGGGGAGCACGTCATGTCGGGCGATGTCTCAACGACGGTGCCGGGATCATCCCCGCGGGGGCGGGGAGCACGTCGAAGTCCGCCTTCATCTCCTTGATTTGAGCGGATCATCCCCGCGGGGGCGGGGAGCACGCAGCGATGACACTCGATGTATATGCCGACCTGGGATCATCCCCGCGGGGGCGGGGAGCACAGGCACTTGGCGAGTGCTTTCGCGACCTCCGGCGGATCATCCCCGCGGGGGCGGGGAGCACGTATCTGCGCCGCCCTCAGCGGTGGACCACTTCGGATCATCCCCGCGGGGGCGGGGAGCACATCCGCGACCACCGATCAATGACCGTGTCCGCGGGATCATCCCCGCGGGGGCGGGGAGCACATCGCGCGATCAGCCCTTCCATGCCCGCACTGAGGATCATCCCCGCGGGGGCGGGGAGCACCTCACCCTGTCGGGGTCGAACGACATGTCCTGGGGATCATCCCCGCGGGGGCGGGGAGCACATGATCTCCCTGAGGATGGCCTCACGTCCCAGCGGATCATCCCCGCGGGGGCGGGGAGCACTTCAAGACTCTCACTTCCCACGCGAACGGGGAGGGATCATCCCCGCGGGGGCGGGGAGCACAGGAACATCCAGAACACCCGGGAACGGACGGCCGGATCATCCCCGCGGGGGCGGGGAGCACTACGCGGTCGTCGCATCCACCGGCTGCACCCATGGATCATCCCCGCGGGGGCGGGGAGCACGGTCTCCTCATCGTCGTGGTCACTGGCGAGTAGGGATCATCCCCGCGGGGGCGGGGAGCACCACGCCGAGCTGATGACGCGCTATCTCAACGTCGGATCATCCCCGCGGGGGCGGGGAGCACCGCGGCCGCTGGGCCGATGACGGCCTGACCATGGGATCATCCCCGCGGGGGCGGGGAGCACCGCATGATCGCCTCACCCCCGGAGAGGTAGAGGGGATCATCCCCGCGGGGGCGGGGAGCACTACCTCAAGCTCGTGCGTGCCCTCCTCGACGAGGGATCATCCCCGCGGGGGCGGGGAGCACGCGACGACGTAGAGGCGCATGTCGCCGCCCATCGGATCATCCCCGCGGGGGCGGGGAGCACCGGTTGGCACTGCCATGGCCACATTCGGCGGTGGGATCATCCCCGCGGGGGCGGGGAGCACCGGGTGCGGGCGATCTGATCTTTCCCGATCGACGGATCATCCCCGCGGGGGCGGGGAGCACCACCGGCCCATACACCCCACCGGTGGCGAACGCGGATCATCCCCGCGGGGGCGGGGAGCACCGCCCTGATGGTCGCTCCACAGACAAGAGCGGGGGATCATCCCCGCGGGGGCGGGGAGCACCGTCGGCCACTGCTCTTTCACTGCATCGAGCGGGGATCATCCCCGCGGGGGCGGGGAGCACTGCTGGGTCTGAGTGTTGACCAGCATGTTGGCGGGATCATCCCCGCGGGGGCGGGGAGCACCCAGGGCTTGAAAATCGGCTTCCCCTGGGGGTCGGATCATCCCCGCGGGGGCGGGGAGCACGCGGGCCGCATCGTTCTGGGCTTTCACCCCAGCGGATCATCCCCGCGGGGGCGGGGAGCACCACATCGACCGAGGCCAGAATCTCGTGTGAGAGGGATCATCCCCGCGGGGGCGGGGAGCACCACACCTTCGCGACCACTGGCACCGGGTGGAACGGATCATCCCCGCGGGGGCGGGGAGCACAGGATGCATCACTATGACGGCAAAATTGTAGACGGATCATCCCCGCGGGGGCGGGGAGCACGTAAGGAGTGGCTCGCGGCACGGTACACCCTCGGGATCATCCCCGCGGGGGCGGGGAGCACCCCTTGGGGGCCGGAGGAATCGGGATCGTTCCCGGATCATCCCCGCGGGGGCGGGGAGCACTTTCGTTGTTCGTCTAGTTAGACCTTAGACAGTGGATCATCCCCGCGGGGGCGGGGAGCACCCGATGACGATCGCCAGGTTCGCCGCGTTGAAGGGATCATCCCCGCGGGGGCGGGGAGCACCTGAGTGGCATGGTGTCGATCGGCAGCCACGGGGGATCATCCCCGCGGGGGCGGGGAGCACCGCGTCGAGCTGTCCCAGTACCGGGCGAGCGCGGGATCATCCCCGCGGGGGCGGGGAGCACCGTGAAGATCCCCAGCTTGATCGGCTGGGGGTCGGATCATCCCCGCGGGGGCGGGGAGCACCGACAATGCCTGACACCCGAATCGAGGCGTGGCGGATCATCCCCGCGGGGGCGGGGAGCACATGGGCAGCCGGGCGAGCAGGTCGCCGTTTCCGGGATCATCCCCGCGGGGGCGGGGAGCACCCGAACGGTTGGGTGCTGAACGTCGGGTGCTGGGGATCATCCCCGCGGGGGCGGGGAGCACTGTCGCAGATGAAACGCGTCTACTACTCGTCCAGGATCATCCCCGCGGGGGCGGGGAGCACATCGTCGGCGAATCCGGCCCCGAGCTCGTCAACGGATCATCCCCGCGGGGGCGGGGAGCACCGGTTTCTTTACACGTCAGCGGGACGTGGAAAGGGATCATCCCCGCGGGGGCGGGGAGCACCTCGTGCAGGTCATCCCGGGCACGTTCGCGGCGGGATCATCCCCGCGGGGGCGGGGAGCACACCACACCCGATTGGATGACCGAATACCAGGCAGGATCATCCCCGCGGGGGCGGGGAGCACGCAGTCCTGCATTGATATGCACCCGCATCGGTCGGATCATCCCCGCGGGGGC
>NZ_SJXG01000038.1:0-115290 GCF_012027885.1 Brevibacterium sp. LS14 | reverse complement strand
TAGTGTCCCGCGCCGTTGATTCGTTGTAGAAGTCGTCCGATGGAGGTGAGAATCTCGTCGGCGGTCTTGGTCCAGATGAAGGGTTTCGGGTTCTCGTTCCATGCTTTGATCCAGCCGCGGAGGTCTTTCTCCAGTGCTTGCACGCTGCGGTGATCTGAGCGTTGGAGGAGTTCGCGGGTGACTTCGGCGAAGAGCCGCTCGACTTGATTGATCCACGATGAGTACGTCGGCGTGAAGTGCATGTGGAACCGGGGGTGCTTTTCGACCCACGCTGTCACGGCCGGGTGCTTGTGTGTGCCGTAGTTGTCGCAGACAACATGCACATCCAGATGCTCGGGCACGTTCTGATCGATTTTCTGCAGAAACTTCTTGAACTCCACCGCACGGTGTCGGCGATGGGTGGACGCGATCACCGTGCCGTCAGCGACATTCATCGCCGCGAACAGGCTCGTCGTGCCGTGTCGGAAGTAGTCGTGCGTGCGCTTTTCGGGCATGCCCGGCATCATCGGGAACGCGGGCTGTGACCGCGACAGCGCCTGCACTTGAGATTTTTCATCCACCGAAAGAACGACGGCGGATTCGGGCGGGTCGAGGTAGAGGCCGACGATGTCGTAGACCTTCTCCACGAACAGCGGGTCGTTAGAGAGCTTGAATCCGTCCGCCTGGTGAGGTCTCAAACCGAACGCCTTCCATACCCGTCCGATCGTGGACTTCGACAGTCCGGTGCGCTCGGCCATCTTCGCCCGCGACCAATGCGTCGCGTTCGCGGGCGTCGACTCCAGCGTCGCGACCACGACATCCTCGACCTGCTCCGCAGTGATCGTCGCCGGGCGCCCCGGGCGAGGATCATCAACGAGACCGTCCAGACGGGCCTCCACGAACCGAGAGCGCCACTTCGTCACCGTGGGATCCGAGCAACCCACCAACGCGGCCACGTCCTTGTTCGACATGCCATCCCCACACGCCAACACGATCCGCGAGCGCAACGCGAGCGCCTGAGACGACTTACGACGCCGAGTCCAGCGCTCAAGCTGCTCCCGCTCCTCATCCGTCAGGATCAGTTCGGCCTTGGGTCGTCCAGTTCGCGCCATACTCCAATCCTACAACTTACAGACCGAATTTAAGGCGCAGGACACTAGGAGCTCGCTCGCCCCCGTCGTGACGACGAGGTTGTCGGTGCCCACGCCGAGGCGGTCGGCGAGCTCCCGGCGCAGCGCCGCCGCCGCGTCGTCGGGGTAGGCGGCGGGGGCGACGGCGTGGGCGGCCATCGTCTCGAGCACGGCCGGCAGCGGCGGCAGGTGGTTCTCGTTCGAGGAGAGCTTGTACGGGGTGAGACCGGGCACCTCTGCCGGCGGTTTGCCCGGGATGTAGGGCGGGAACGTCGTCAGGGCGGAGCGCAGACGCGGCAGGCCGGGGGCAGCCTCGGCCGAGGGTGAGGTGTCGGTCATGCACTCATGATCGCACAGCGCTCACCACGGCTTGTCCGGGGTCGTGCGTCCGCCGTTGCCGCCGGGTCCCTGCTGCTGTTCGCGGTTGGAGTCCTCGCCGCGCTGGCGCAGCTCCTCACGCTTCTTCTCCTCCTCGGTCATCTCGCCCGAGTCGTCCTTCTGCTCCTCGCTGCCCTGATCGTCCTGGTTCTGGTCGCCGGAGCCCTGCTGGTCGTCGGTGTTCTGCTGGTCGTCGCCGTTCTGCTCGTCATCGCCCTGAGACCCCTGGGAGTCGTCGCCGGATCCGCTGTCCTGGCTCTGGCCGCCGTCCTTCTTCTCCTGGACGCGTTCGCTGGCCTCGTCGCTCTTCTGCTGGGTCTCGCTCTGATCCGGCCGGCACTCCTCGGGAGCGTCGGCGAGCGTGGCCAGCGCCTGGTCGTAGAGTTCTCCGGACTTCTTCTCGTCCTGGCCTGCGACCTGGTCGGCGAGCTTCTCGTAGACGAAGGAGAGGTTGATCCGCACCGCGCACTCGTCCCGCGGCGGGGTGAGGTCGAGCGCGGTCTCGAGGTCCTCCTGCGCGGGTTCGAAGTCACCGACGGCGGCCTTCGCGGTGCCCCGGTTGTAGTAGCCGATGTGGCGTTCGAGCGGGCTGAGCGCAAGGAAGACGGTCGCTGCCTTCTGGGCTCCGGGGAAGTCGTTGGAGTCGTAGCGGACCTGCGATGCCGCACCGAAGTAGACGGTCGTCGCGATATAGGCGAAGGCGAGACCGAGCGCCGTGCCGAGGAGGAGGTTGATCTTCGTGAGCAGACGCAGGCGCGTCCACAGGCGGGTGAGTCGCCTCATCGTCGTCCTCCGCTCTCCGGACGCGAGGGAGCACCGACCGGCATCGGGCGGCGGGGGTCCCCGTGTGGCGGTCCGGTGCGCGGTGGCGGTCCGGAACCCGGTGGGGGACCGAAGGGCCGCGGGGGTCCGCCGGGCAGCGGCGGCCCGGGCAGCGGCGGACCCGACATCGGCGGGGGCGCGGCTGCACGGCGACCGCCTCGGCGCGGGGGCATGATCGCCCGCAGGCGGACGAACTGCCGGAAGGCGAAGATCATCTCCACGGCGATCCACGCGAAGACGAGCGCGAGCGGGATCCAGTAGTACTCGTCGACGGTGACGCGCCCGTCCTTGCGCACGAGCTGCTGATCGTAGGTCGGTGCGGTGTAGACCGAGGACATCGGGGCGCTGCCGTCGCGCAGGTGGTAGGGGACGCCGAGGTCGGAGCTCAACTGCCTGAGGTTCGCCTCGTCGATCGTCGAGATCCCGAGGTTGCCCTCGGCGTCGCGGATGTACTCATCGTCCGAGGACGAGCCGGAGTCGAGGCCGCCGCCGTCCTGGCCGGAGCTGTCCTGATCCCAGGGGTCCTGGTCGGTGCCGCCGGGGAATCCGCCGGAGCCGAAGGGCTGGGACTCCTTCATCTTCCCGCCCGCGGTCGTGCCGTAGCCGAACACGGCGCCGGAGTCGATGCGGGAGGCGAAGGAGGTCCACGAGTCCGGCTGACCGGGCGCCGTCTGCTCTCCGTCGCCGAAGTAGAAGACGAGGGTCTTGTTGCCCGGCCGGTCCTCCTCGTTCGAATCCATCCGGGCCTTGAGCTCGTCACCGGCCTCGGTGATCGACGAGCCGTTCGAATTGAGCGAGTACTCCGGGGTGAGCACGTCGACCGCCGAGGCGAAGGCCGCGTGGTCGGTTGTCAGGGGCATCGCCGTCGAGGCGGTCGAGGCGAAGGTGATGATGCTCAGGCGCGCGCCCGGCAGCTGCTCCGCGAGCGCGAGCATGTCCTCCTTGACCCCGTCGATGCGCGGGGTGGTCCCGTTGTAGTCCTCGGCGGCCATCGACGTCGTCGTGTCGACGAGGAAGTAGACGTCGGCGGCGGTCTCGTACTCCTCGGTCGTCGACTCGGTGGTGACGCCCGGGCGGGCGAGGGCGAGGGCGAGGACGGCGACGACGCCGATGCGCGCGAACCACTTCCACTTCGGGCCCCGGCCGCGGATGAGGGGGATGAGGCACACGGCGAGGAGGACGGCGACGATGACGGCCGTGCCGATCCATCCGAGCAGCGGGTCGAAGGTCATGATCGCACCCTCCACGCGAGGACGAAGACGCCGATGAGTCCGAACGCGGCGATGAGCAGGGGAGCGGCGGGCATGTCGTGGACGATCGTGTACGAGCGACCCGGAGTGTTCTGCGCCTCCTGGCTCTGGATCTCCGAGACGATGCGGTCGATCGTCGTCGCCGAACCCATGTCGAACTGCTTGCCGCCGGTCCGATCGGAGACGGACCTGAGCTCCTGGGTCTGGGTGGTTGCGAGGATCGACGGCGGGGAGAGGCTGTAGATCCGGACGTTCGCCTCCACGGCGATGTCGGCGGCCTCGTTGAGCTCGAACAGGGGCTCACCGGCGAGCATGTTGTCGGTGGCGAAGACGATCGAGCGCGACCGGTCCTCGTCCTTGCGGTCGAAGTTGTCGATGCAGGACACGAGTCCGTCGCCGATGAGCGAGGACCCGCCGATGTTCGGCGGCGAGGTCGACCATGAGTAGTCGGTGCCCTCCGAGCCCCACGTCCGGAACCCCTGCTCGGCGTCCTCGAGGTAGTTCTGCACCATGTCGTAGTCATCGGTGAGCGGGAACGCGGAGACCGCGGTCGCATTGAACACGGTCATGCCGATGCGCTCGCCGTCGAAGCGCTCGACGAGCTCCTGGTAGGCGGCCAGCAGGTCGGCGTCGTAGCCGAGCATCGAGCCGGAGACGTCGAGGCAGAGCATGACGTCGCGCAGCTTCTTCTCCGGGTTGACGGTCTCGATCCAGGCGGGCCGGGCGACTCCGGCGAGCGCCCCGAGTCCGGTGAGGGCGATGACGCCGAGGAAGGCGGCGGTGAGCGTCATCTTCCTCCGCATCGCACGGCGGAACCCGGGAAGGCTCGTCATCCGTGCGCTGTGGGCGACGGGCAGGGAGGAGACCGTGCGGCGCGGACGCCGGAAGACGACGACGGCGAGTGCGGCGAGGACGAGGAGCGCGAGCGCGAGCCACCAGAACATCAGGACCATCGCGCCACCAGCTTCCTCGCCTCGGCGATCTGGGCACGCAGGTCCTCGGCCCCGTCCTCGGCGAACTCGGCGGTGTAGAGCCCGCGCAGGGAATCGGCGAGGTCGTCGAGGCCGGCGACCGCGGCATCGCGGTACGTCAGATGCTCCGAGCGCACGCCCCACGCGTCGCGGGCGAACTCGCGGACGATCTTCGCCAGCGTCCGCGCGCCCTCGCGGACGTCGGTCTCACCGGCGGCGAGATCCGCCTCGACGTCGGCGATGCGGGTCATGTACGTGCTGCGGACGGGGATCGGGATCCGCGGCTGCGCCTTCGCCGTGGCGCCGGCGGCCGCGCGCAGGAGCGGGGCGAAGAGGTTGACGAGCGCTGCGAGGAGGACGATCGCGGCGGCGACGTACCACCACACCGAGATCTGCAGCGGACCCATGAGCTCAACGGGACCCACGACGGTGCCTCCAGAGCAGGGAATGCAGGCTGCCGAGCGCCTGCTCGGGCTCGGACACCTCGGTGTGGGCGATCCCGAGCTTCGAGAGCAGGTCGGTGCGGTGCTGACGGCGCTCCGCCTCGGCGACGATGAACTCCGCCTGCACCCGGGGGTCAGCCATGACCGAGGACGGCAGGCCGACGTCGGCGCGGGCGACGTCGAAGGGGGCGGCGGCGGGGCCGAGACGCGCGAGGTCGGCGTCGGTGATGGTGATCCAGAGGATCTCGTGCTGGGCGCGCAGGCGCCTGATCGTCGCCTCCGCCTCGGGGCCGAGCGGCGCCTGGTCGGAGATGACGACGATGAGCATCCGGTGGGTGATGTGCCCGGCGATCCACTGCAGCTGCGCGTCGATCGACCCGTCGGTCGTCCCTCCGGCCTCGGCGAGGATCTGCTGGAGGAGGTGCTCGAGGTGGGCCTCGCTGCCCTTGCGCGGGGAGGCCAGCGTGTGCTCGGCGTCGCCGTGGATGAGCATGACGTCGTCACCGTGGCGCACGGCGAGGTAGCCGGTCATCCCGGCCATGAGGATTGCGAGCTGCCGTTTGTCCGCCCCCGCCGAGGTGACGGCGTCGAAGCCGCGGGAGGTGTCGACGACGAGGGCGAGGATGTGGCGACGGTGGGCGACGTAGCGCTTGACGAGCGGATCCGCATGGCGGGCCGTGGCCTTCCAGTCGATGTCGCGGATCTCGTCACCGGGGATGTAGTCGCGCAGGTCGTCGAAGTCGAGGCTGTGGCCGTGGAAGACCGAGGAGTAGTCCCCGTCGAGGAGACGGCGCGTGCGCCGGTGGGCGTGGATGGTCATCCGCGCCTTGATCCGATTGAGCAGAGCAGTCATCAGGGCACCTGGTCACGGGGTCGGCACTGCCATGAGGAGGGCATCGACGACCTGGGCGCTCGTGATGTTCTCCGCGGCGGCCTCGAAGTTGAGCTGGATGCGGTGAGCGAGGACGCGGTGGGCGAGATCCTTGATGTCCTCGGGGATGACGTAGTTGCGCCCGCGGATCATCGCCAGCGCCCGCCCGGCGTTGGTGAAGGCGATCGAGGCGCGGGGGCTGGCCCCGTACTCGATGTAGGGGGCGAGGCGACCGAGGTACTTCTGCGTGTTGCGCGTGGCGTGGACGAGTTCGACGAGGTAACGAGTGATCGAGGGGTCGATGTAGATGGTGCGCGCGTAGCGCTGCATCGTCATGACGTCCTCGAGCGTGCACGAGGCCGCGGGCACGGAGTCCTTGTCGAAGACACCGGAGTCGAGGCGGGCGAGGATCTCGACCTCTTCGTTCGGGCTCGGGTGGGTGAGGAGATCCTTGATCATGAAGCGGTCGAGCTGGGCTTCGGGCAGCTGGTAGGTGCCCTCCTGCTCGATGGGGTTCTGGGTGGCCATGACGAGGAAGGGCCTGGGCAGGTCGAAGCGCTGTCCGCCGATCGTCGTCTGCCGCTCCTGCATCGCCTCGAGCATCGCCGACTGCGTCTTCGCCGAGGAGCGGTTGATCTCGTCGAGGAGGACGATGTTGGCGTGGACGGGACCGAGGACGGTGTTGAAGGAGCCTTCGCGGGCGTTGTAGATCTGCGAGCCGATGATGTCCGCCGGCAGCAGGTCGGGGGTGCACTGGATGCGGGAGAACTTCCCGTCGACGGCGTTGGCGAGGGCAGCGGCCGCCGTGGTCTTCGCGAGTCCGGGGACGCTCTCGAGGAGGAGGTGGCCGCCGGAGAGGAGGCCGATGAGCAGGGACTCGCGGAGTCGCTGCTGCCCGACGACGAAGTGGTCGAGATACGATTCGAGCCCGCTGAGGAGGGACTTCGCGTGGGCGATCTCCTGCGTGTTGGCCGGTGCCGTTGCCGTCATGCGCGTGCTGCTCTCTCGTGGTCGTCGTTGCTGTCGGTACCCAGCATAGGAGCGGACCCTGACACGTGACTGGGTGTTCTCGTGTCAGTACCGACACATAGTGTGAAGGTCCGGACGCAGTCGTCGACACGCCGGGCAACACGCCCACAAGGAATGAATTTTTCCTGTGGACAACGGTGGATAACCCAGCCCGGATCCCGACCCCGAATCGCTGTCTCGCCCGGAGTCGCGCGTGTCCGCGCTGGTGATCGAACTACACCGTTGTCGTTCACAGCCTGTGGACGACTGTGGAGGACTTCGGGCACAGGGTGTGGACGGTGCTAATCACACTGGTGTAACACTGGATATAGGGGTAGGCTCGTACCCGAACACAACATCTAGTGGTCATCGCCGGTCGCCTTGACAGTGATCCCTCCCACTCGGGAGGCCGCGTCGCCGGCATGGCCCACCCATCGGAAACACCCATCCAGCACAGAGACGAGGAGTCGCCATGATCACCGTGTACACCAAGCCCGCTTGTGTCCAGTGCAACGCCACCTACCGTGCGCTCGACGCCAAGGGACTGAAGTACACCACGGTCGACCTCAGCGTCGACGAGAACGCCCTCGACGTCGTCAAGGCCATGGGCTACATGCAGGCGCCGGTCGTCGTCACCGACAGCGACCACTGGTCGGGCTTCCGCCCCGACAAGATCGCCGCCCTCGCCGGCCAGCAGACGGCGGCCACCGTCGTGGCCTGAGATGCTCGTCGTCTACTACTCCAGCTCGTCCGAGTACACCCACCGCTTCGTGGGCAAGCTCGATCATCCCTCCCGCCGTCTGCCGCTGCTGACGAAGGATGAGACGCTGCTGGTCGACGAGCCGTTCGTGCTCGTCACCCCCACCTACGGTGCCGGTCCCAACCGCGGGGCCGTGCCCAAACAGGTGATCAAGTTCCTCAACATCGAATCGAACCGCCGGCACCTCGTCGGCGTCATCGGCGCCGGAAACACGAACTTCGGAGCCGAATACTGCAAGGCGGCGATCAAGGTCGCCGCGAAATGCCACGTTCCCCTGCTGTACCGCGTCGAACTCCTCGGCACCCCCGAGGAGGTCGCGGATGTGAACCTAGGATTGGACAAACTGTGCGAGAGCTCGCTGAAGACCGCAATGTAGAGGACATCATCCGCGAAGAGACGGACCTCGACTACCATGCGCTCAATGCCATGCTGAATCTCTACGACATGGACGGGCGGATCCAGTTCGAGCGGGACAAACAGGCTGCGCGCCAGTACTTCCTTCAGCACGTCAACAACAACACGGTCTTCTTCCACGATCTCAAGGAGAAGCTCGACTACCTCGTTGAGAAGGACTACTACGAGCCGGAGGTCTTGGAGCAGTACTCCTTCGACTTCATCGAGTCCCTGTCGAAGCGCGCGTACTCGCACAAGTTCCGCTTCCAGACGTTCCTCGGCGCGTTCAAGTTCTACACCTCGTACACGCTCAAGACCTTCGACGGCAAGCGCTACCTCGAGCGCTTCGAGGACCGCGTCGTCATGGTCGCCCTCTTCCTCGCCCGCGGGGACGAGACGCTCGCGACGCAGCTCGTCGACGAGATCATCACCGGCCGCTTCCAGCCGGCCACCCCGACCTTCCTCAACGCCGGGAAGAAGCAGCGCGGCGAGCTCGTCTCGTGCTTCCTCCTGCGCATCGAGGACAACATGGAGTCGATCGGCCGCTCGATCAACTCGGCCCTGCAGCTGTCCAAGCGCGGCGGCGGCGTGGCCTTCAGCCTGACGAACATCCGCGAGTCCGGTGCTCCGATCAAGAAGATCGAGAACCAGTCCTCGGGTGTCATCCCCGTGATGAAGCTGCTCGAGGACTCCTTCTCCTACGCCAACCAGCTCGGTGCGCGTCAGGGCGCGGGCGCGGTCTACATCCACGCCCACCACCCGGACATCTACAGCTTCCTCGACACCAAGCGAGAGAACGCGGATGAGAAGATCCGGATCAAGACCCTCTCGCTCGGCGTCGTCATCCCCGACATCACGTTCGAGCTCGCCAAGCGCAACGAGGACATGTACCTCTTCAGCCCCTACGACGTCGAACGCGTCTACGGGATCCCGTTCTCCGACGTCGACGTCACGGAGAAGTACGAGGAGATGGTCGACAACGCCTCGATCCGGAAGAAGAAGATCAACGCCCGCGAGTTCTTCCAGACGCTCGCGGAGATCCAGTTCGAGTCCGGCTACCCGTACATCATGTTCGAGGACACGGTGAACCGGGCGAACCCGATCGACGGCAAGATCATCATGTCGAACCTCTGCTCGGAGATCCTCCAGGTCTCCGAACCGTCGAAGTACGACGAGGATCTGGGCTACGACGTCGTCGGCAAGGACATCTCGTGCAACCTCGGGTCGCTCAACATCGCCCTGACGATGGACTCCGAGGACTTCGGGCGCACCGTCGAGACCGCGATCCGCGGACTCACCGCCGTCGCCGAGACCTCGGACATCCAGTCGGTGCCCTCGATCGCCCGAGGCAACGACATGTCGCACGCGATCGGGCTCGGCCAGATGAACCTCCACGGCTACCTCGCCCGTGAGCACGTCTACTACGGCTCCGACGAGGGCCTCGACTTCACGAACATGTACTTCTACACCGTCGCCTACCACTGCGTGCGGGCGTCGATGGAGATCGCGAAGGAGCGCGGCTCTGCGTTCGCCGGCTTCGAGCGTTCGAAGTACGCGACCGGTGAGTACTTCGACAAGTACATCGATGAGACATGGGAGCCGCGGACGGCGCGGGTCGCCGAGCTCTTCGCCGAGGCGGGCGTGCACATCCCCACCCAGGACGACTGGCGTGAGCTCAAGGCAGCGGTCGCCGAGCACGGCATCTACAACCAGAACCTCCAGGCCGTGCCGCCGACCGGGTCGATCTCCTACATCAACAACTCGACCTCGTCGATCCACCCGGTGGCCTCGAAGATCGAGATCCGCAAGGAGGGCAAGATCGGGCGCGTCTACTACCCGGCTCCCTTCATGGACAACGACAACCTCGAGTACTACCAGGACGCCTACGAGATCGGCTACGAGAAGATCATCGACACGTACGCCGAGGCGACGAAGCACGTCGACCAGGGCCTGTCCCTGACGCTGTTCTTCATGGACACCGCGACGACGCGCGACATCAACAAGGCACAGATCTACGCGTGGCGCAAGGGCATCAAGACGATCTACTACATCCGCCTGCGTCAGCTCGCGCTGCAGGGCACCGAGGTCGACGGCTGCGTCTCGTGCATGCTGTGACGCCGACCGACCGCTGACACCCCGCTGAACTGACGAACTAAGAAGAGAGAACACCTCCGTGGAAAACCTCACCCTGGCCTCACACGTCGACGCCATCAACTGGAACCGCGTCGTCGATCCGGTCGACGACGACGTCTGGGACCGCCTCACCGGCAACTTCTGGCTGCCGGAGAAGGTGCCGCTGAGCAACGACGTCCCCTCGTGGGCGACGCTGACCGATGAGGAGAAGATGCTGACGATGCGCGTCTTCACCGGGCTGACCCTGCTCGACACGATCCAGGGCACGGTCGGCGCGATCTCGCTCATCCCCGATGCGGTGACCCCGCACGAGGAGGCCGTGCTCACGAACATCGCCTTCATGGAGAGCGTCCACGCGAAGTCGTACTCGTCGATCTTCTCGACCCTGACCTCGACGAAGGAGATCGACGAGGCGTTCCGCTGGTCGCGGGAGAACACGTACCTGCAGCAGAAGGCCGACATCATCCTCAGCTACTACCGGGGTGATGATCCGCTCAAGCGCAAGGTCGCCTCGACGCTGCTCGAGTCGTTCCTCTTCTATTCCGGGTTCTACCTGCCGATGTACTGGTCGTCGCATGCGAAGCTGACGAACACCGCCGACCTCATCCGCCTCATCATCCGCGATGAGGCCGTCCATGGGTACTACATCGGCTACAAGTACCAGCGGGGACTCGAGTCGCAGACCGCGGAGCGCCGTCAGGAGCTCAAGGACTACACGATGAACCTCCTCTTCGAGCTCTACGAGAACGAGGTCTCCTACACCCACGAGCTCTACGATTCGGTGGGACTGGCCGAGGACTGCAAGAAGTTCCTCCACTACAACGCGAACAAGGCGCTGATGAACCTCGGCTACGAGGCGATGTTCCCCAAGGAGGTCACGGACGTCAACCCGGCGATCCTCGCGGCGCTCTCGCCCAACAGCGATGAGAACCACGACTTCTTCTCCGGCTCCGGGTCGTCCTACGTCATCGGCAAGGCCGAGAACACCCAGGACGAGGACTGGGACTTCTGAGTCGCTGACCCTCACAGCAGCGCGCTGCCGACTGGCGGCCCGGTCGATCGACCGGGCCGCCTCTGCTTTCTCCTTGACATGCGCGCCCACGCGGTTACGATCACGAGTACCCCCATGGCCGTCCCGTCTCAAGGAGGAATCGTGAACTCAGTGCAGTCGTTCAGCGAAGTGCCCGAGCCGGACCGGATGGAGCAGGCACAGGACCTCGACGACCCCGAGGGCGTCGTCGGCACGGAGCCCACGGGTGAGGACGCGCAGCCGACCGGATCGTTCCCCGCGGTCCGCGAGGCCGATGGCGCCGATGTGGCCGAACAGTCCGTCGAGGTCGGCCTCGACGACGAGGACCACCCTCAGACGTGAGCCGATTCAGTCGGTGATTCTTCGGCGTCCCGGGCTCGGCGTGCCGAGGCGACATCGTCGACGATGACGGCGATGTGGCGCACGCTCGTGATGAGCGCCCCGTAGAGCGGCCATGCCCGCTGCGGCAGCTCCTCACCGTCCGAGAGCTCCGCGGAGAGCTCGTCGAGGCGGGCGTGGATGGGAGCGACCTCGGCGTCGGGGTCGGCGACCGCCCGGCCGGCGTCGCCGACGATCGCAGCCCAGCGCTCGCGGAAGGTCTCGTCCCAGTCGCCGTCATCGTAGGTCGCTGCGTGGAGAGTGCGCGCAAGGTGGCGGACGTGGGAGACCCCTTCGTCGAGACGCTGGAGGATGTTCTCATAGCTGAGCTCGGCGACCTCCGAGGGCTCGTCGTCGTGCCGACGCAGCACCCGCCGCAGCGACCGCAGTCGGGTCCGGGGATTCGCCCGCCTGGACTCACTCGCCAGGTGTACCGTCTGCCACGCGGCGGAGAGTTCACCGCTCATCGATTCCGTCTCCGCGAACCAGACCCCAGCCCGATCAGTGTCCCAGGACACGGCGAATTCATCACCCATGTTCTCCAGCACCTCGCCGATGCGCCGGTTGACGCTGTCGATGTGCTCCGCCGCCTGCTGGTCGCGCATCGGTGGGACGATGAGGAAGTTCACCCCCACACCGACTCCGACGCCGATCGCGAGCTCGACGATGCGTTCGAGGAGGAACGGCTCCTGACTGTCGAATCCGCTGCCGAGGACGAAGATCGCCGTCGTCGCGATCGCGATGCCCTCCTCCCGGATCCACGGAAGACGGGCGAGGAGGACCCCGACGAGGAGGGCGAAGCCGAACGTCCAGAGGCTCACCCCGAGCCAGTTGCCGATGACGAAGGACATCGCGACCCCGGCGACCGAGGCGACCATCGTCTGCGCTCCGCGTGCGACCGAGCGGTGGATCGTCGCATGGACGGTGAGGAGTGCGGCCCACGGGGCGAGGAACGGCATCTGCGAGTCGAGGACGGCCACCGAAAGCCACCACCCGAGAGTGGCGGCGATGACCGTCTTGGCGACTTGGATGAGATCCGTGACCGTCTCGGGCCGTCGGAGGCGGTCGAGGATCGTTGCGAGAGAGGGTGTCACTAGGGTCGTCCTCGCTTCCTGGAAAGGGATTCTCGTGCCGGTCGAGACGAGTCGTGCGCTCGCCCGAAAAGACAAGGTACCTGTTCATTTTCGGGGACGCAAAGACGCCCGGATCATGATCCTCGAACAAGGAGGCACATGATCCGGGCGTCGTGGTCGGTGCCGGGGGAGCGGGCGCACTGCGTCAGACCCGGCAGTGCGCTGCTCCGCTCCGGCGGAGGCTGCGCTCAGGCAGCCAGCGGCGTGGTCTCACGCAGCGCCGAACCGGTGAACAGGACGGTGCGGCCGGTGGCGTCACTGATCGTGACCTCCCCGTGCTCCGTGCTGATCTGCGGGTCGATGAGGCCGGCATGCTCGACGGCACGCTGGACCCACTGTGGGAACTCAGACATGGGTTCCCCTCCTTTCTGTCGACGACAGGACAGGCAACGACGCCTGGGCCCTGTCGTGTGGTTGATGCGGCGATGGGTGGTCGCCGGTGCTCGGCGATGGGTGGTCGCCGGAAGACGGCAGGATTCCTGCAACGGTCGTCGTCGCATTCTCCTGCGGGGTTCACCGTGATGCGGGTCGATCCCGACGGTGACGGGACTGCACTGCGAAGAGACACGGTGTCCGTGGTGGTTCGTCTCGGTCGGCGGCCGTCATGATCGGCCTGCCGTCTCCGTCGTCGCCCGGCCGATGCATGCCAGGGCGGTCACGGACGCTTCGAGCGCAAGTGACCAGAGTAGACCCTCCAAGCGTCGGGAGTCAAAACGACGCCTCAGCTCAGCGTGCGATGCCGTTTCCGCAGACGCCCCCAGAGCAGGATCGCTGCGATGAGGAGGACGACACCCCCGCCGAGGAGGACGAACGGCAGCACCCCGCCCCACGGAACCGAGGTCTCATTCCCGGCTGCCTCGGCAGACGGCGCGGCATCGGCGTCGGCGGTCCCGCCGGCGTCGCTGCCGCTGCCCGAGGCCGTGGCCGTCGGACTCGGCGTCGCCGCCGGTCCGACCGGCACCGTGGCCAGCGTCTCCGGGTTCGTCTGTGCGAAGTCCCATTCGAGGAGGTCGACGGCGGCCTGCCGGGAGTTGTTCTCCGACCCGAGCAGCGCGGAGACGACCCGTCTGCCGTCGCGTTCGGCCACGGCGATGTAGGAGCCCTTCGCGGCCTTCGTGTACCCGTTCTTCAGCCCGAGGCCGCCCTCGACCTGACCGACGACCTTCGTGTGGTTCTGGATCTCGTAGCCCTTGAACTTCTCCTTCGTCTCCGGGTTCGTCCCACCCGGGAACTTATACGTCTGCGTGCCGATGATCTCCATCAGCCGCTCGTTCTCGGTCACCGCCCAGGCGAGCTTCATCATGTCGGAGACCGTCGTGTACTGGTCGGGGTCGTCGAGGCCGGTGGTGTTGGCCGCGCGCGTGTTCGTCATCCCCAGCGACTTCGCCTTCTCGTTCATCAGCGCCACGGCCTTCTCCTGCCCGCCGGCGGCCCGACCGAGCGCATTGGCCGCATCGTTGGCGCTCGACATGAGCATCGCGTGGAAGAGGGTGTCGACAGTGTACGAGTTCTTCTGCATGAGCCCGACCTTCGTCCCGTCGATCTCCATGTCCTCGAACGTCGCTTCGACCTTCTGCTCGGGGTCATTGAGGACGTCGACGAGCGCGAGCGCCGTGAGCAGCTTGATCGTCGACGCCGGCGCATGCCGGACATCGATGTTCTCGGCCACCTGCAGCTCCCCGGAGTCGAGGTCCCCGACGAGCCATGCGGTGCCGATCGGTGCCGGTGGCTTCGTTCCGTCGCCGAGGTCGGACCGCGTGACGTAGATCTTCTCCCCCTTCTCGGTCGGCTCGGGCTGAGCATGCGAGGTGCCGGGGGAGAGGACGAGCTGTGTGAGGACGAGGAACAGCGTGAGGATCGCGGCGGTGACGGCGCGCGGGCGCGAGGCGGCAAGGACACGCGGGGCGCAGCGAACGGTCGGAGAAGCAGAGCGCATGCCGACCAGTGTACGGATCCTCGGTGTCGCCGATCCTCAGGTTTCGCATCCCCGAAGCGACGGGGAAACCGACGAAGGCGGCCGTGCCTGTGCACGGCCGCCTCGGCGGGGGATCCGGTCGATCCCAGGGGGATCCGACCGATGCCGGATCAGCGCTGGATCAGAACGCGCGCTGGAGGATCGCCTGCTTCACCTCGGCGATGGCCTTGGTGATCTCGATGCCGCGCGGGCAGGCATCGGTGCAGTTGAACGTCGTGCGGCAACGCCACACGCCTTCCTTGTCGTTGAGGATCTCGAGGCGCATGTCGCCACCCTCGTCACGCGAGTCGAAGATGAAGCGGTGCGCGTTGACGATCGCGGCCGGACCGAAGTACTGGCCGTCGGTCCAGAACACGGGGCACGACGAGGTGCACGAAGCACAGAGGATGCACTTCGTCGTGTCGTCGAAGGCCTCGCGCTGCTCAGCAGACTGCAGGCGCTCGCGCGTGGGCTCATGACCGGAGGTGATGAGGAACGGCATGATCTCGCGGTACGACTGGAAGAAGGGCTCCATGTCGACGATGAGGTCCTTCTCGAGCGGAAGGCCCTTGATCGCCTCGACGGTGATGACCTTGTTCGTGTCGAGGTCCTTGAGCAGGGTCTTGCAGGCCAGGCGGTTGCGGCCGTTGATGCGCATGGCATCGGACCCGCACACGCCGTGGGCGCACGAGCGGCGGAAGGACAGCGAA
The DNA here is from genome assembly GCF_012027885.1 of Brevibacterium sp. LS14. Classification (NCBI taxonomy): domain Bacteria; kingdom Bacillati; phylum Actinomycetota; class Actinomycetes; order Micrococcales; family Brevibacteriaceae; genus Brevibacterium; species Brevibacterium sp. LS14. The sequence goes on along the minus strand of NZ_SJXG01000038.1, from coordinate 99,947 downwards.
CCGTCGATCTCCCACTTGATCTTGTGCAGGGCATCGAGCACACGGTCGGTGCCGTACATCGTGACCTTGTACTCCTCCCAGTGCGGTGCTTCGTCCGTCTCGGGATCGAAGCGGGCGATGCGGAAGGTGCAGTCGAAGGACGGGATCTCTCCCTGGTCTCCGCTCACATGCGAGGGGAGGTCGACCTTCGACGCCGGCTCCGGGGTGGTGGTTTCGGTGCTCATCAGTACTTACGCTCCATCGGCTGGTAACGGGTGACGACGACGGGCTTGGTCTCCAGGCGCATGCCCGGGATCCCTTCGGCCTCCGATTCCGGATCGAGGTACGTCATGGTGTGGTGCATGAAGTTCTCGTCGTCACGGTTCGGGAAGTCCTCGCGGAAGTGACCGCCGCGGGACTCCTTGCGGTGGATCGCTGCCACCGTGATGACCTCGGCGAGTTCGAGCAGGAAGCCGAGCTCGACGGCTTCGAGCAGGTCGAGGTTGTAGCGCTTGCCGCGGTCCTGGATGCCGACGTTGTCGTAGCGGGCACGGAGCTTCTCGATCTCCGCGAGCGCCTCGCGCAGCGTCTCGTCGGTGCGGAACACCTGGACGTTGGCGTCCATGATCTCCTGCAGGTCCTTGCGGATCGCGCCGATGCGCTCGGGTCCGTCGGAGGTCCGCAGGCGCTCGAGCACGGCGACCGTGTCGGCCTGAGGGTCCTCGGGCAGTTCGACCATGTCGGCGCCCTTGGCGTATTCGGCGGCGGCGATGCCCGCACGCTTGCCGAAGACGTTGATGTCGAGCAGGGAGTTCGTGCCCAGGCGGTTCGAGCCGTGGACGGACACGCACGCGCACTCGCCGGCGGCGAAGAGGCCGGGGATGACGGTGTCGTTGTCGGCGAGCACCTCGGAGGCGATGTTCGTCGGAATGCCGCCCATCGCGTAGTGCGCGGTCGGGAAGACCGGCACCGGCTCCGTGTAGGGCTCGACACCGAGGTAGGTGCGGGCGAACTCGGTGATGTCGGGCAGCTTCTCGTCGATGTGCGAGGGCTCGAGGTGGGTGAGGTCGAGGAGGACGTAGTCCTTGTTCGGACCGGCGCCGCGGCCTTCGCGGACCTCGTTGGCCATCGACCGGGCGACGATGTCACGCGGAGCGAGGTCCTTGATCGTCGGGGCGTAGCGCTCCATGAAGCGCTCACCCTCGGAGTTGCGCAGGATCGCACCCTCACCGCGGGCGGCCTCGGACAGGAGGATGCCGAGACCGGCGAGACCTGTCGGGTGGAACTGGAAGAACTCCATGTCCTCGAGCGGGATGCCGCGGTTGTAGGTCACGGCCATGCCGTCGCCGGTGAGCGTGTGGGCGTTCGAGGTGGTCTTGAAGACCTTGCCGACGCCGCCGGTGGCGAAGACGACGGACTTGGCCTGGAAGACGTGGATCTCACCGGTCGCGAGTTCGTAGGCGACGACGCCGGCGGGACGACGGACTCCGTCGACCTCGGTCATGACGAGGTCGAGGACGTAGAACTCGTTGTAGAACTCCACCCCGTGCTTGACGCAGTTCTGGTAGAGGGTCTGGAGGATCATGTGGCCGGTGCGGTCGGCGGCGTAGCAGGACCGGCGCACCGGTGCCTTGCCGTGGTCACGGGTGTGACCGCCGAAGCGGCGCTGGTCGATCTTGCCCTCGGGGGTGCGGTTGAACGGCAGCCCCATCTTCTCGAGATCGAGGACGGCGTCGATGGCCTCCTTTGCCATCACCTCGGCGGCATCCTGGTCGACGAGGTAGTCACCGCCCTTGACGGTGTCGAAGGTGTGCCACTCCCAGTTGTCCTCCTCCACGTTCGCCAGGGCCGCGCACATACCGCCCTGGGCGGCGCCGGTGTGGGAACGGGTGGGGTAGAGCTTGGTCAGGACCGCGGTGCGGGCCCGCTGGCCCGACTCGATGGCCGCGCGCATGCCAGCGCCACCGGCGCCGACGATGACGACGTCGTAGTGATGTACCTGCATGTTTCTCCTTTAGGCCTGGCAGAACGACGCGAGCAGCGCGGGGTCGGCTCCGGCAGGGCAGGGATCGAAGGTGAAGATGACGAGCGTGCCGAGCACGAGGATGACCGCCGAGGCGATGTAGAGGATGAGCTGGAGGCTCATCCGGGTGCCGGGCTTCTCGGCGTAGTCCATGATGATCGTGCGCAGGCCGTTCGTGCCGTGCAGCATCGCCAGCCAGAGCATGAGGAGGTCCCAGATCTGCCAGAACGGGCTCGCCCACTTGCCGGCGACGAAGCCGAAGTCGATCTGCTGGACGCCTTCGCCGGCCCAGAGGTTGACGAAGAGGTGCCCGAAGATGAGGATGACGAGCACGATGCCCGACAGACGCATGAAGAGCCACGCGAACATCTCGAACTTCGAGCGCGTGGACTTGTGGCGGGAGTAACCGGTGCGGGGCGCCGGAATCGATGTTGTGCTCATATCAGCCTCCGAACGTGTGCATCAGCTGGCGGGGCACGAACGCGACCATGACGATGAGCCAGAGGATCATGACCCCCCAGAACAGCTTCTTCTGGTTCTTCGGTCCGCCCTTGGAGAAGTCGATGAGGATGACGCGCAGGCCGTTGAACGCATGGAAGGCGATCGCGGCGACGAGGGCGATCTCCCCGAAGGCCATGATCGGCGTCTTGTACGTCCCGATGACGGCGTTGTACGCCTCGGGGGAAACGCGAACGAGTGCTGTGTCGAGCACGTGGACCAGCAGGAAGAAGAAGATTCCGACGCCTGTGACGCGATGCGCGACCCAGGACCACATTCCTTCTCCACCGCGGTACAGAGTGCTCGTTGACGCTTGGGCCACGGAGCATCCTCCATCTTGGATGAATCGACGATGTACAACATGAAACTACGCCCAACGCCCCGCAGTTGCCAGTCGGTCCGCCGCTGAGCGGGATGGATCACACCCAGACCCTGGCAGTTCCCTCACAGCGACTGATTCCGCGTGCTGGGACGGCGATTTACCACATATTCATGTGCGGTAATTCGCGGCCCGGTGCGCTCGGGATCTCCTCACCCCGACACGGCGGAGAACTTCGCAGAGGCGGTGCCCGGACTCTGAGACACTGAGGGGGTGAACACGCACTTCCACGCCATCATCCCCGCGGGCGGATCCGGAACCCGGCTCTGGCCGCTCTCCCGCAAGGCATCCCCGAAGTTCCTCCACGACGTGCTCGGCACCGGACGCAGCCTTCTCCAGTCGACGTGGGATCGGGTCGCCCCGCTCGTCGGCGATGACAACGTCTGGGTCGTCACCGGTGAGAGCCACCTCGACCAGGTCGCCGAGCAGCTGCCCGAACTGTGCCCGAGCCGCATCGTCGCCGAGCCTTCGCCGAAGGACTCCGCCGCGGCCATCGGACTGGCGACCCTCCTCATCGCGAAGACCGACCCCGAGGCGATCGTCGGCTCGTTCTCCGCCGACCACTCGATCACGAACGTCGACGAATTCCGTTCCGTCATCGAACAGGCCTGCGCAGCCGCGGAGACCGGTGACATCGTCACCGTCGGCATCATGCCCCGGAACCCCGCGACCGCCTACGGCTACATCAAGACCGGCAGTCTGCTCGGCCTCCCCGGCGCTCCCACCGCCCGCCGGGCGCTCGCGTTCGCGGAGAAGCCGGCCGCGAGCACGGCCCGCCGCTACGTCGACTCCGGCCGCTACCGCTGGAACGCCGGAATGTTCATCGCCAAGGCCTCGGCCTTCCTCGAGATCCTCCGGACGGAGGACCCGACCCTCTTCGAGGGCCTGTCGCAGATCGCCGAGGCGTGGGACACGGAATCCCGTGACGCCGTGCTCGCCGAGGTGTGGCCGGGCCTGGAGAAGCGCGCGATCGACTACGTCGTCGCCGAACCCGCCGCCGAGGCCGGTCGCGTCATCGTCATCCCCGGCGACTTCGGCTGGGACGACGTCGGCGACTTCGACTCCGTCGCCCGGCTGCGTCAGCCCGTGCCCGGCGAACCGCGCGGGGTCATCTCGATCGGCGGGTCCTGCGACCTCCTCGAAGTCGACGCCTCGGGCGTCGTCTTCTCCGAGCAGCCGCGCACCGTCGCCATCGTCGGACTCGAGGACCTCGTCGTCGTCGACACCGAGGACGTCCTCCTCATCACCTCCCGCTCACATGCCCAGGACGTCAAGAAGGCGGTGTCCCTGGCCGGCGAGCGCGGCCTCGACGACCTGCTCTGAGCCTCACCGCCTCACTGCGGGCTCTGCGCCCAGAGGTCGGGTCCGAAGACCTCGTAGTGGATGCGCTCGGCCGGCACGCCCTTGTCGATGAGCGCGAGCCTCGTCGCCTGCATGAACGGCAGGGGACCGCACATGAATACCTCTGCCTCGGCGGGCACGGCGATGCCGCTGAGGTCCATGAAGCCGCTGCGCGCGGGGTGGAGGGTCGGAGCCTCGGTCGCGCCCTCCTCGTACCAGTTGAGCGCCTGCGCATCGGTCATCGCGAGGATCTGCCGGCGCAATCCGGCGTAGAGCGCGTGATGGGCGTGTGAGCGGTCCGCGTGGTAGAGGCGCACCGTGCGGTCGGGCTGGCGCCGCGAGAGGTCCTCCATGATCGCGGCGATCGGGGTGATCCCGATGCCCGCGGAGACGAGGACGAGCGGAGCGTCGGACTCGCCGAGGACGACGTCGCCGGCCGGCTGCGAGAGCTTGAGGACGGTGCCCGGCTCGGCATTGTCGAACAGCCAGCCCGAGACGACACCATCCGGTGCCCCGCCGACGCCGCGGACCCGCTTGATCGTCACCCGCAGCGAGTCCCCACGGGGACCCGAGGAGATCGTGTACTGCCGCGGCTGGGTCGAACCGTCGGGGAGCTCGACGAGAATCGCGACGTACTGACCGGTGCGGTGGCTCGGCACCTCGCCGGAGACGGGGGCGAGCAGGAGGGAGAAGACCTCGTCGGATTCGTCGAAGCGCTCGACGACCCGGTAGTCGCGCCACGGGTGCTCGGGATCCGTGCCGCCCTGCGCGTAGAGCCTCGCCTCCTCGGCGATGAGGGCAGTGGCGAAGAGCCAGTACACCTCGTCCCACGCGGCGGCGACCTCGTCGGTGACGGCATCGCCGAGCACGGTCTTCACCGCGCCGAGCAGGTACTTGCCGACGACGAGGTACTCCGAGGCCCTGATCCCGAGCGAGACGTGCTTGTGGGCGATCCGATTGAGCACCGGGGTGAAGTCGGGGGCGTCGGGGTCGATGAGCTGGACGGCGAAGGCGACGACCGAGGCCGCGAGGGCCTTCGGCTGCTCGCCGACGGCCTGATTGGCGGTGTTGAAGATGTTGAGAAGCTCGGGGTGGGCCTCGAACATCGAGGGGTAGAACACCGAGGTGATCTCGTCGGCGTGTGCGGCGACGACGCCGGCCGTGGCCGCCACGATCTCGTGTGACTGCGGGCTGAGCTGCATGGGGATCCTTCGTCAGGGGGCGGTTCGTTGGCTCCAGGGTGGCAGCGGGGCGCGCAGCATGCTCGGGCTTCGACCGTGTTTATTCGGCCGTGACCGTCCGTTCGGCGCTGTGACCACAGCCGTTGTCCCACTTTTCTACGCGGCGTAGAATAGTGGTGCGTTCGACGCCGACGAACAGGATGCCGCCATGCCGCGCAGGACCACCGACTACAGAGGACTCACCGAGCCCAACCGGGTGCGCCTCCTCGGCGCCGTCCAGGAGCACCCCGACCGCTCCCTCAAGGAGCTCGCCGAGGCGGTGGGCCTCCACGTCAACACCGTCCGCGACCACCTCGGCGTCCTCATCGCCGAAGGCCTCGTCAGCTCCCGGCCCCGGCCCTGCGGCACCCGCGGCAGACCCCCGACCGTCTACCGGGCCGTCGACGATGCGCAGATGAACCCGGCGGCGCGGAAGCGCATCGATGAGGCCCGCCGCCTCGGTCCGGTGCTGCGGCGGATCGGCATGTCGTGCCGGCCGCAGCGGGTGCGCGACCTCGGCGAGGACGCGGGAGACCAGTTCGAGACCCTTTTCGAGCACCTCGACGACTCCGGACTCGAGCCCGTCGCCGACGAGACCGAGCTGCGCGTCTCGCTCGCCGCGTGCCCGCACCTCCAGCTCGACGGTGACGAGCGGACCATGGCGTGTGCCGTCCATGCGCGGCTGCTCCGCGACATCCTCGCCCAGGTCCCCGGACCGCTGACGATCGACGAGGTCGAACCGTTCCTCACCCCGGACTCCTGCGAACTCCGCCTCCTCGCCGCCCGCTCGAGCGCGCAGACCGCCTGAGGGGCGCGGCTGGGGAGGGAACGAAGTCACCGAACGTGTCGAATTTGGTCACGAGGGGTCCAAACCCGCGCGCCAGTGTCTAGCATGGCCTCAATGTCACTCAACCCCGATCCCAGCACAGCGATCCACGACGGAGAGCCTCCCAGCGTCGCAGGCACCCGGTCGCGCGCGAATGCCGCTGGCTCCCAGCAGCGCGTCACCGCCGACGCGACGGCTGCCGCCGACGGCGCCGCGGCGGCGACTCCCGCGAGCGTCATCGCCTCCACGATCGCGGAAATCGGCCCCGAGCTCATCGACTTCCGCCGCGACATCCACTCGCATCCGGAGCTCTCCTTCCGGGAGTCCGCGACGACGGACAAGCTCGTCGCCCGCCTCGAGGCCGCGGGGCTGACCCCGGTCCGCCTCGAGGGAACAGGGCTGATCTGCGACATCGGTGAGGGACCCATCGCGCTCGCCCTGCGCGCCGACATCGACGCCCTGCCCATCGACGACCTCATCGCCGAGGAGTTCGCCTCGACCGTGCCCGGGGTCGCCCATGCGTGCGGACACGACGTCCACCTCACCGGCCTCCTCGGCGCCGGCATCGCCCTGCAGCGGGCCCACGAGAGCACTCCGGGCGGCCTCGGGGGACGGGTGCGCCTGATCTTCCAGCCGGGCGAGGAGGTCACTCCGGGCGGGGCGCTGCGCGTTATCTCCCAGGGCGTCCTCGACGACGTCCCCGAGATCTACGCCGTCCACTGCGACCCCAACGTCGACGTCGGCCGGATCGGTTCGCGCATTGGTGCGATCACCGCCGCCGGCGACACCGTCCTCATCCGGCTCACCGGCCATGGCGGCCACACCTCGCGGCCCCACCTCACCGAGGACCTCGTCTACGCGCTCGGCAAACTCGCCACCGACCTGCCCTCGACGCTCGGTCGTCTCATCGACCCCCGTCACGCGATCTCGCTCGTCTGGGGTGAGATCAGCGCCGGCCACGCCGCCAACGTCGTCCCCTCCGAGGGAGTGCTGCGCGGAACCCTGCGGTGCCTCGACGTCGACGGCTGGAACCAGGTCGCCGAGGTGCTGCCCGACCTCGTCGAGCGCATCGCCGGCCCGTACGGGGTCAAGGTCGAACTCGACCACCGCCGCGGCGTCCCCCCGGTCGTCAACACCGAGGACCAGGTCGCGCTCATCGAAGCGGCCGTGCGGGCCGAACTCGGAGAGCACTCCGTGCAGCTGACCCCGCAGTCGATGGGCGGGGAGGACTTCGCGTGGTACCTCACGCACGTTCCCGGGGCGCTCGTGCGCATGGGCACACGCACGCCCGGGGGCACCACCTACGACCTCCATCAGGGCGACCTCCTCATCGACGAGGACAGCGTCGCGATCGCTGCGCGCATCTTCACGGCCACCGCGCTCAGGGTCCTCGACTCGAAGCGGTGAGGCGGGCGGCACTCAGGCCCGCCCGATAACCTGGAGCGATGAGAACGAACCTCGCGACCCGGGCCGCCGGTGCCGCCCTCGGCGTGCTCAGCCTCCTCGGGGTGAGCGCGTGTGCGGTGTCGACGCCCGAGGCGGTCGCGGACCCGACGACCGGATGCATGATCTCGGCCCCTGCCGGCTTCGACGACCACTCCGCCGGAGCCATCACCCTCGCCGAGATCGAGCTCGCGCGGGCGGCGGGACTCTTCACCGCGACCTCGAGTCAGCGGGTCTCGAACTCCTCCGCCACCTCGGCGGCCCTGCAGCGAACGACGGGGGAGGCGTGCACGCTCACGACCGTCGTCGGACCCGGCGGCGCGAGCGAACTCGCCGACTTCGCCCGAGGCAACCCCGACGGCCTCTTCCTCGGCATCGCCAGCGGGCACGAGGACTTCCCCGACAATGTGCTCAGCCTCGACTTCGACCTCGTGCCGCCGGCGTTCATCGCCGGCTACATCGCGGCCACGGCGAGCGAATCGGGTGAGGTCTCCGCGTTCGTCTCCCGCGGATTCCCGCAGGCCGAGCAGATCCTCACCGCCTTCGACGCCGGTGTGGCCCTCTACAACAAGGAGTCCGGCGACGAGGTCGAGGACGTCACCTCGTACCGGGAGTCGCGGATCGCCGGACGCACCGTCGACGACACCGACGGCGGCGGCCGCGACTTCTTCGAGTCCGCGCGCAGAGCCGACGCCGATGTCGTCGTGCCCTTCGGCTCGGCTGCAGCGATGGGGGTGCTCGCCGCCGTCACCGAGGAGCGCACCGCCGCGGCCACTGCCACCCCCGACCCCGAGGGCGAGGGTGAGGAGCCGGTGCTGCCGAAGATCATCTGGTACGGCGCCTCGGGCGACTTCAGCGACGCGATCATCGCGACGATCGAACCGAACATCCGCCGCGGGCTGCGGACGATGTTCCCCGAATGGCCGCAGAGCAAGAATCCCGACGAGGTCGTCGAACCCGGTCCCGAGGACCCCGCCGAGATCAACGGCATCCTCGTCACCGAGCACGAGTACAAGGGGACGATCGACAACGGCGGAGTCGGCATCTCTGCCGAGGACGGGTTCCTCAGCCGCGTCTCCGACGCCGGGCGCAGCATCGCGGATCTGCGCGAGCGGATCAAGAGCGGGGACATCGACCCGACCGCGGGGTAGCGTTCCCATGCTCCTCCCGGCCGGCAGCCGATAGACTTGCCCCGTGCATAGAACTCCCGCCGGCGTCGCCCACGACGACCCGATCCTCCAGCTGCCCAAGGTCTCCCTCCACGACCACCTCGACGGTGGTCTGCGACCGGAGACGATGATCGAACTCGCCGAGGCGGTCGGCCATGAGCTGCCCGCCACGGATCCCGAGGCGCTGGCCCAGTGGTTCGCGGAGTCCGCGAACTCCGGTGACCTCGTCCGCTACCTCGAGACCTTCGCCCACACCACCGCGGTGATGCAGACCCGTGAGGGCCTGATCCGCGTCGCCAAGGAGTGGGTGCTCGACCAGGTCGCCGACGGAGTCTTCTACGCCGAAGCCCGGTGGGCACCCGAGCAGCACCTCGCCGGCGGCCTCGACCTCGACGACGTCGTCGACGCCGTCCAGGAGGGCCTCGACGCCGGTGTCGCCGAGGCGTCGGCCGACGGCCGGTTCATCCGTGTCGGTCAGATCATCACCGCGATGCGCCAGGCCGACAACTCGATGGCGATCGCCGAACTCGCCATCCGCCACCGGGAGAAGGGCGCGGACTCCGGCGTCGTCGGCTTCGACATCGCCGGCCCCGAGAAGGGCTTCCCGCCCTCGGCCCACCTCTCGGCCTTCAACGCCCTCCACCAGGCCTACGTGCCGGTGACGATCCACGCCGGTGAGGCCGCCGGGAAGGAGTCCATCCACGAAGCGGTCACGGTCTGCCACACGCAGCGCATCGGCCACGGCGCGCGGATCGTCGAGGACATGGACATCGTCGACGGTGAGGGCCAGCTTGGCAGCCTCGCCGCATGGGTGCTCGACCAGCAGATCCCCCTCGAACTCTGCCCGAGCTCGAACCTCCAGACCGACATCGGCGGCACCATCGCCTCCCACCCGATCACCGGGCTCAAGGACCTCGGCTTCGCCGTGACGATCAACCCGGACAACCGCCTCATGTCGGGCACATCCGTGACCCGGGAGATGCGCCTGCTCGTCGACGAGGCGGGCTGGACCCAGACCGACCTCGAGTGGGCGACCGTCAACGCGATCACCGCGGCCTTCCTCCCGCTCGACGTGCGCGAACGCATGCTCGACGAGATCCTCATCCCCGGATTCGCGCGGGTGACCGTGTGAGGCCGGCGGACGCAGGTGGGGCGCCCGGGTCTCCGGATCCGGACGGTCACGGTGTGCCCACCCCGCGGGCGATGCTCCTCGTCGTCATCGTCCTCGGTCTGCAGGCGCTCGTGCTCATCGGCACCGCGATCTCGTTCGTCGTCACCGCGCTGGGCGCCGGGGCGCTCGCGAGCTCACTCATCGGCCTCGCGGTGATGTTCCTCATCTTCGCCGCCGGACTCCTCGCCGCGGCGCGGGGATCGTGGCGGCTGCATCGGTGGGCGCGGCCCGCGGCGATCGCCTTCGAGCTCCTCGTCATCGTCTTCGGCATCAGCGTCATCGGCGGATCACTGTGGCTCGGCCTCGGATGCCTCATCACTGCGATCGCCGTCATCGTCGGCTACTTCACCCCGCCGGTCGTCTACGCCTACAACCGGGCGCTCGCGTAGCAGGGGCGAGGCGGCTCACTCCGGCGACTCACTCGTACGAGGTCGACGTCACTGACCCAGGTAGGCCCCGCATGCCTCGGTGAGGTAGTCGCCGGCGACGTCGCCCTCTTCACCGAGGCTCCGCGCGGTCATCTGGATGCCCCACCACACCTGCGGGGACGCACCCCACTGCTGGCGGAACTCCTCGCGCTTCGACGGATCCGCGGAGAGGTCGTCGGCGGCCAGGGAGATCCGCTCCTGGGCGTCGTCGGCCGTGCACCGGGCCTCGTCGTCGGGTCCCTGCGGATCGAGTTCGGGGATGTCGTCGGAGTTCACGGTCGTGAGCGTGTACGCGGACTCGCCGATCTCCTCGACGTCGAAGAGTCCGTGGATGAGGACGAACGGGGCCTTGTCCGTCGTCACGTTGCCCGCATCGAGGGTGACGCTGACGCTGTTGGGGCTGTCGGGGGTGACGGTGACCTCGCCGGAGTCGGGGAGGTCCGGGTTGGCCGTGTGGACCCACGTCTTGAGGTAGGCCGGCTTCTTCTCCGCGGCGGCCTGCGCCAGGCCCTGCCACAGCGGGTCGGACTCCTTCGCTCCGCCGGGGGAGGAGTCGACGACGGAGATCTCCGGTGCATCGTCTGGCGTGGCGATCGGAGTGACCTCCTCGGGACTGACCGAGGGGCGCGGCTGGGGCCGCGTCTCCGTCGAGGTCGGCACGCAGGCGCTCGTGGTGAGGACAGCGGCAGCGGTCAGGAGGGCAAGGGAGCGAAGGCGCATGGTTCCTCGAACGTCGGAGTCGTGTCGGACATCAGCTCCAGCCTATGCCGACGGGCCGTCCGGGCCCGGCGGGACGCGCCGATCTCAGCGCCCTGTGGGGTCTCTGTGTCCTGTGTGGACCCGGCGTCTGTCGGTGCTCAGCGTCCCCTGAGCTCGCGCAGACTGCGCCTCTGCACTCCGGCCTCGTCGAAGTTCGCCGGATCGAGCCATGCGGCGAACCCCTTCCGCAGCTGCGGCCATTCGGAGTCGAGGATCGAGAACCATGCGGTGTCCCGGTTGCGCCCCTTGACGACCATGTGCTGGCGGAAGACCCCTTCGGGAGTGAAGCCGAAGCGCTCCGCCGCCCGTTTCGAGGGGACGTTGGCGTCGTTGCACTTCCATTCGAAGCGGCGATAACCGGAAGCGAAGACCGCGTCGGCGAAGAGGAAGAACGCCTCGGTCGCCCCGCGGGTGCGCGCGAGGTCGGGACCCCAGAGGATGTTGCCGATCTCGATGACCCCGTTGGCCGGATCGACGCGCATGAGCGCCTGGCGTCCCACTGCGCGTCCGGTGGCGCGGTCGACGACCGCGAAGAAGAGGGGATCGGGCGAGGCCGCGACCGTGGTCAGCCAGTCGGTGAACTCACCGCGATCGGTTGGTGGGACCTCCGGCAGATAGGCGAAGTGCTCCTCGGCTCCCTCGGCAATCGAGGCCTCGAAGAGGTCGTCGCCGTGACGGAGGGGATCGAGCGGTTCGAGGTCGACGATCGTGCCGTGGATCGTCTCCCGCCGAGGCGGCGCCACCCCGGTCCAGTCGCGCAGGGACCCGGCGGTCGCCTCGGCGGGGTGGAGCACCTCGGCGGGATCTGTCGGGTCGGTCATCGTTCAGTCCTCGTCGCCGTCGAAGCCGGTGGAGAGCTCGCGCAGGAGTGCGGCGAGCTTGCGCCGTCCCGCGGGGGTGAGGCCGGCGAGGATGTCGCGCTCCTTGACGAGGAGGTCGGCGAGTGCCGAGTCGACGGTCGCGCGTCCGGTCTCGGTCAGGCGCACGAGCACCCCGCGGCGATCGGCAGGATCGGGGAGGCGTTCGACCCAGCCGGCGGTGACGAGGCGGTCGATGCGGTTCGTCATCGTCCCCGAGGTCACGAGCGTCTCCTGGAGCAGCGTGGAGGGGGAGAGCTGGTAGGGCTCGCCGGAGCGGCGCAGGGCGGAGAGCACGTCGAAGGCCCAGCCCTCGATGCCGTACTCGGCGAAGCTCGACTTCCGTGCCCGGTCGAGCTGACGGGAGAGCCGAGTCACCCGGGAGAGGATCTCCATGGGGGAGACATCGAGGTCAGGACGCTCGTGTCGCCACGCAGCGACGATCCTGTCGACCTCATCCATGATCCGATTTTACGTCCAGATCAAGAATCTTGACGACCAAGATTCTTTTTCGCGAGACATTCCTTACGTACCGGGCCTGCGAATTTGGTTGCTCGAGTGCGGTTGGGAATAAAGTGGTCTGTGGTTGTTGCATCCGTCAACGCTCTTGCGGGGCCAAAAGACCCCGCACGAATGCTGGGTGAGAACGCCCTGCAGACGAAACGAAGGAAGACACGTGGATCTTTTCGAGTATCAAGCACGTGACCTGTTCGAGAAGCACGGGGTGCCCGTGCTCAAGGCTCAGGTCGCCACGACACCAGAAGAAGCGAAGAAGGCAGCCGAAGACCTGGGCGGCGGCGTGGTCGTCGTCAAGTCGCAGGTGAAGATCGGCGGCCGCGGCAAGGCCGGCGGCGTCAAGGTCGCGAAGAATCCTGACGAGGCGGAAGCGCGTGCCAAGGAGATCCTCGGTCTCGACATCAAGGGACACATCACGAAGAAGGTGATGATCGCCGAAGGTGCGGACATCGCCGAAGAATACTACTTCTCCGTCCTCCTCGACCGCTCCAACCGCACCTACCTCGCGATGTGCTCGAAGGAAGGCGGCATGGAGATCGAGCAGCTCGCGGTCGAGCGCCCCGAAGCGCTCGCGAAGATCCCCGTCAACGCGATCGACGGGATCGACGAGGCCAAGGCCAGGGAGATCGCCGAGGCTGCCGGCTTCGATGCCGAGACCGCTGCGAAGGTCGCCCCCGTGCTCGTGTCCCTGTGGACCGTCTTCGAGAAGGAGGACGCCACCCTCGTCGAGGTCAACCCGCTGGTCAAGACCGGTGCCGGTGACATCATCGCCCTCGACGGCAAGGTCTCGCTCGACGAGAACGCCGACTTCCGCCACCCCGACCACGAAGAGCTGCGCGACATCGACGCCGAGGACCCCCTCGAGCTCAAGGCCAAGGAACTCGACCTCAACTACGTCAAGCTCGACGGCGAGGTCGGAATCATCGGCAACGGTGCGGGCCTCGTGATGTCGACCCTCGACGTCGTCGCCTACGCAGGCGAGAAGCACGACAACGTCAAGCCGGCGAACTTCCTCGACATCGGCGGCGGCGCCTCGGCGGAGGTCATGGCCAACGGACTCGACGTCATCCTCGGCGATGACCAGGTCAAGGCTGTCTTCGTCAACGTCTTCGGCGGCATTACCGCCTGCGACGAGGTCGCCCGCGGCATCGTCAAGGCCCTCGAGATCCTCGGCGACCAGGCGACCAAGCCCCTCGTCGTCCGCCTCGACGGCAACAACGTCGAAGAGGGACGGGCGATCCTCGCCGAGGCCGCTCACCCGCTCGTCACCCAGGTCGACACCATGGACGGTGGAGCCGACAAGGCCGCCGAACTGGCTGCTGCGAAGTAAGGAAAGGTCTCCATACCCATGTCAATCTTCCTGAATTCCGATTCGAAGATCATCGTCCAGGGCATCACCGGCGGCGAGGGCACCAAGCACACCGCGCGCATGCTCGCGGCCGGCTCGAACGTCGTCGGCGGCGTCAACGCCCGCAAGGCCGGCACCACTGTCAAGCACGTCGACAAGAACGGCGATGACATCGAGCTTCCCGTCTTCGCGACCGTCGCCGAGGCGATGGAGGCCACCGGTGCCGACGTGTCCGTCGCCTTCGTCCCGCCCGCGTTCTCGAAGGACGCGGCGATCGAGGCGATCGACGCCGGCATCGGCCTGCTCGTTGTCATCACCGAGGGCATCCCGGTCCAGGATTCGGCCGAGGTCTGGGCGCGTGCCCAGGCGGCCGGCAACAAGACCCGGATCATCGGCCCCAACTGCCCGGGCATCATCTCGCCCGAGCAGTCGCTGGCCGGCATCATCCCCGCGAACATCACGAAGAAGGGCAAGCTCGGGCTCGTCTCGAAGTCGGGCACGCTCACCTACCAGATGATGTACGAACTCCGTGACCTCGGCTTCTCGACCGCGATCGGCATCGGCGGTGACCCGGTCATCGGCACCACGCACATCGACGCCCTCGAGGCGTTCGAGGCCGACCCGGAGACCGAGGCGATCGTCATGATCGGCGAGATCGGCGGAGACGCCGAGGAGCGGGCCGCCGCCTACATCAAGGAGAACGTGTCGAAGCCGGTCGTCGGCTACGTCGCAGGCTTCACCGCTCCCGAGGGCAAGACCATGGGCCACGCCGGCGCCATCGTCTCCGGCTCCTCGGGCACCGCCCAGGCGAAGAAGGAGGCCCTCGAGGCCGCCGGCGTCAAGGTCGGCAAGACCCCGACCGAGACCGCCGAACTCATGCGTGAGCTCCTCGCCGGCAAGTGAGCCGCTGACACCCGGCCGCTGAGACCGGGTCGCCGCGGTCAGCACTGCGAAGCCCGCCTCCGATCATCGGAGGCGGGCTTCGTGCCGTCTGCACTCGCCTCAGCCCCTTCATCCCGCACCCGCAGCGCCACGTCATCCCCGGAGCGTCACGTCATCCCCGGAGCGTCACATCATCCCGGCAGTTCTCCACCCCGCACCCGCAGCGCTGAAAACACCCGGTGCACGGGTAGTTCTTGGTGCTCCAAGTGCGGAATCCGCAGCTGCACACCCTCATCACCGCCGGCAGCACCCCTCATCTCTGAGAGCCGACTGGGCAGAATTCGTGTGCAAGTTGTGATCATCGTGTCCAACTTGTAATGTTTCGCTTTGAGTCCCCACTCAGCACCGATCTCCGGTCCCCTCCCGGATAGTCGACGGTGCTGTCCAACATACAAAGGAATCCCCATGACGCACGTACTTCCACGCGTCGGGGCGGCCATCCTCGCGATGTTCGCCCTGCTCGCAACGGTACTGGTCGCAATCCCCGCGAATGCTGCGCCGCCGTACCAGACCAACGCCTCGATCGACTCCCTCGAATTCCAGCAGGACGAGATCAAGAGCGGCTCCGTAGCCCGCATCGACGGCACCTGGAGTCTCCCCGACAACCCGACGACGCCCGCGGGCTTCGTCGTCGACCTGCCTGCCGAACTGCAGGGCCGTGTCGACGCGTTCGACCTCCTCGATCCCGAGGGCGTCGCAATGGGCGAGTGCACCGTGACCGAGACGCAGATCTTCTGCGACTTCGACTCGCAGTACCTCGCCGACAACCCGCTCAACCTCAAGGGCACGTTCTACTTCTGGGTCTCCGTGCAGACGGAGACGACCGAGACCAAGGAAGTCACCTACGACTTCGGTGAGGTCTCCGACACCGTCACCGTCACTCCGCCCGACGGACCCTGCGAGGGCGAATGCGAGTGGAAGGGCCAGGACTCCTACAAGTGGGGCAGCTACGACCGCGAGAACGACATCATCCAGTGGCACGTCAACATCGCCTCGCCCGCCGGCGGGATGAAGGGCGACCAGAAGGTCACGGTGACCGACCTCGGCGGGGAGAACATCGAACTCATCCCCGGTGAGACCCGTCTGGCCGGCACGAACCAGTTCAACGAGAACGGGCAGCCGGTGGGCTGGGGGCCGAAGCCCGAGGACTTCTACACCGTCTCCGAGGACGGCTCGACCGTGAGCTTCACCTCGGAAGAGGGCTGGGTCTACGCCGTCATCTACCGCACGACGGTCACCGACGGCGGCAAGGCCGGAACCTACACGAACTCGGCGAAGTTCGAGATCGAGGGCGAAGAGACCGTGATCAAGAAGGGCGAGGTCGTCCGCCAGGGCGGCGGCGGCACCGGCGACGGTGACGAGGGCTCCACCCCGACCCCGACCGACACCCCGACCGACACCCCGACTGAGACTCCGACTGAGACCCCGACCGAGACGCCCACGGGATCGCCGACTCCGACGGACAGCCCGGCCCCGACGGACACTCCGACGGACAGCCCGGCCCCGACCGAGACCCCGACCGCCCCGGCTCCGTCGCCGTCCGAGACGCCGACGGCCCCGGGCCCCGGCGGTGACCTGCCGCGCACCGGTGTCGAGACCATCGGCACCCTCGCTGCCGGCGCGGCGCTGCTGGCCGCCGGTGCCGTGACGCTCATGCTCGTCCGTCGCCGGAAGATCAGCGAGGAGAGCTGAGACCGCGATTGACGGCTGAGACCGTCTGAGCCGGAAGGGGGGAGTGATCGTCGATCGCTCCCCCTTCCGCCATTCACCGCTCACTCGCCGAGGCGGGATGTCGGTCCGCGGCCCCGCCTGCACGGCGGTGGGGCAGGGCGATACGCTGAGCAGGTGAACGACGAGACTCGCAACGACGCCCCCTCACCCGCCGACCAGGTCCTCGACCCCTCGGCCGAACCCGCCACGCCCGAGCAGCCGCACCTTGCCGACCGCGTGAGCACGGATCCCGTCGACCACCCCCGCAACTTCGGTTCGGACAACTGGGCAGGCGCGCATCCCGAGGTCATCCAGGCGCTCATCGACGCCAATGTCGGGCACACCCCCGGCTACGGCGGGGATCCCTGGACCGCGCACTTCCACGGCGTCATGGAAGGACACTTCGGGGCGCGGGCGCAGGCGTTCCCCGTCTTCAACGGCACCGGCGCCAACGTCCTTGCCCTCCAGTCGGCCCTGCCCCGCTGGGCCGCGGTCATCACGGCCGCGAGCGCCCACATCAACTACGACGAGACCGGCGCACCGGAGAAGGTCGGCGGGCTCAAGATCGTCGCCGTCCCGACCGCCGACGGCAAGCTCACCCCGGAGTCGATCGCCTCTGCGATGGTCGGCCGCGGCAGCGAGCACAATGCGCAGCCGCTGGCCGTGAGCATCTCCCAGTCGACGGAATGGGGGACGACCTACCGGCCCGAGGAGATCCGCGCGATCGCCGACCACGCCCACGCGAACGGGATGATCCTCCACGTCGACGGCTCCCGCCTCGGCAATGCCGCCGCCTTCCTCGGCACCGACCTCGCCACCCTGACCACGGACGTCGGCGTCGACATCCTCAGCCTCGGCGGGACGAAGAACGGCCTCCTCGGCGCTGAGGCCGTCGTCGTCCTCAACCCCGAGATCGGGCAGGGGATGCGCTTCCTGAGGAAGATGAACCTTCAGCTGTCGTCGAAGATGCGCTTCCTCTCCGCGCAGCTCAACGCCCTCTACGACGGGCAGCTGTGGCGGACCTCGGCGGACCATGCCAATGCCATGGCGCGGCACCTCGAGACCGGGCTCGCCGAGGTGGCCGCCTCCGGCCGTGTCCCCGGGCTCGAGCTCGTCCAGCCCGTCGAGGCCAACGTCGTCTTCGTCCGCATGCCCGCCGAGGTGGCCGCCCGGGCCCGACAGCGCTTCGCCTTCGCCGACTGGCCGCTCGAGCGGGACATCGTCCGCCTCATGTGCGCCTTCGACACGACGACCGACGACGTCGACGCCCTCATCGCCGCCATCGCGGGGGAGTGAGCGTCACCGCACGGACGAGGCCGGTGCCGATCGGTCGGCGTCTGCGGCGGTGAGAGCCGTCAGCGGGAGCGGTCGGCCTTGACGGAGACGACGGGGACCTCGGCTTCGAGGATGATCCGCTGCGCGGTCGAACCCATGATGAGCTTGCCGACGGGGGAGCGGCGACGGGAGCCGATGACGATCATGCGGGTGTCGTCGGTCGCCTCGGCGAGGGCCAGGAGCTCCTCGACTGGGTCGTTGCCGCGGAGGAACTGGAGGATCTCGTGGGAGACCTCGGAGTTCAGCAGGGTCTGCTTGAGTTCATCCATGTCGGCGTTCGTCGCGACTCCGCGCTCGTCGGGCGTCTCCCCGATGCCGGCGTTGAGGACGATGAGGGTGTCGTCGAAGGCGCGAGCCTGCTCGATGCCGAATGCGACCGCGGCCTTGCCTTCGGGCGAGGGGGAATAGCCGACGAGAATGGTCATGGTCTCTCCTGGTGCGTCGGGGGATGAGGCTCCCTCAATTAGTAGCACATCTCACGCCGGGCCCGGTCGCCGACAGGTGCGCACGAGCGGGCGCGCATTAGACTGAGCGGATGCCCGCCTCCCTCCTCGCCCCCGACTCTGCGGCCCTGCGCACCCGCGACGACCTGCTCGCCCGGATGCCGTGGCCCGCCGACGCCCCGGGGCTCGCCCAGGCGCGGCTGCTCGCCGACTATGTGATCGGGCGTCGCACCGGTGAACTCGACGTCTCCGGACGGTCGAGCGAGGGGACGTTCACCGCCCCGAGCGCTGCCCCCGACGAGGTCATCCTCGTCGACGACCCGCTCGGCCTCCAGACCCGCGTGCTCTCCGAGCTCACCGCCGTGCGCACGTACAACGACCGCCTCGACGAGGCACGGAACGTCGCCGCGGAAGCCCCGGGTGCCGAGCCCGTCGCCGACCTCGCCGACGTACAGTGCACCGAGAGCGGGGACGTGCCCGGCGAGACCTGGGCGGTCGTCGATGCGCCGAAGGCGACACATGCCCTCGCCGAGGCGATCACCGTCCTCCACCCGCTCGTCACGACACTCATCGTCATCGGCCGCAGCGACGCGATGAGCCGGGCGGTGAACAAGGAGCTCGCCCGCGCCTTCGGTCGCGTCGACGTCTCACCGGGAGTGGGGAAGAACCGTCTGATCATCGGCAGCCGCCCCCTGACCTCCCCCTCGCTCACCCGCTTTCCGCACACCGGGGTCATCGACACGCCCGCGACCGGGCCGCTCACGGTCAGCGCCCACGGCGCGTGCTTCTCCGGGACGAAAGCCGACGAAGGGTCATCGCTCCTGCTCACCGCCCTCGCCGAGGCGGCCGCCTCCCCGGACCCGGTCCGGGCGCTCGCCCGTCCGGCCTCCGTCCTCGACCTCGGAGCGGGCAACGGCTGGCTGCTCACAGCGGCGATGGCCGTGACGGGAGCGGACACGGGAGTCGGCGTCGACGTCTCGAAGGCGGCGGTCGCCTCGGCGAGGGAGACGGCGGAGGCCAACGGAACGGCCGTCGACATCATCCTCGCCGATGCCGGCGATACCGACAGCGGCGGTACCGACGACCCGCTCGGGGGAGCGTACGACCTCATCCTTCTCAACCCGCCGTTCCACCACGGCACAGCGATCGAGACGGACACGGCGGCGGGGATGATGCGCACGGCTGCGGCCCACCTGACCCCCGGCGGCCGCGTGCTCACCGTCTTCAACTCCCACCTGCGCTACCGGGACCGGCTCGAGGACCTCATCGGTCCGAGCGTGCAGCTCGCCCGGACGGCCAAGTTCACGGTCGTCGAGAGCCGCCTGCCCGGAGAGTGACCCACGTCACCTGCTATTCACGTCGTCGTCCTAGTCTCGGGGCATGAACGACTTCGATCGGATCGAATACAGCCAGCTCGACGACATCCTCTCGTGTGAGAAGGACAGCTCCCACCCCGTTCTGCTCACGCAGGAGGCCCTCGATGGCACCGCCGCAGAACTCGTCGACTGCAACCGCGGAATCGTCGCCGGTGCACTCGATCGCGTCGATGACGCCGACGCGATCTCCCAGGACGCCCTGCGCAGCAGCTATGTCGACCTCTACCGTACGGCGGTGAGCGAGCACGGGCTCGCCTGGTACCGGACGCACGTCCCCCGACCCGCCCGAGAGCTCGCGCTCCAGGGGCTGCGGCTGATGAGCGCCCCCGAACACCTCGACCTCGCCGTCCGGGCGATCGAGTCCGACCTCGACGACGAAGCCTTCGCGGCGGCCTTCGCCTCCGCCGAGGCGGCGCTCCCGCTCGAGGAAGCCAACGCCGCGTACCTGCGCGACCTGCCGGCGATGAGCATCCTCAAGGACGCGGACATCCCCACCGCGATGAGCATCGAGTTCACCGGCTCCGGGGCGTCGAGTGACTACCCGCGCTGGAACGGAAACCTGAGCGTCCTCGGGTGATTGGGGGCCACACTCCTTGAGGTCGAGCGCCTCACTCGGCGAGATCGAGCGAGGGTGTGGGCCGGCGGAAGCCGCGGGTGACGAACGCGAGGTAGGCGACGCCGAGGGCCAGCCACACCAGCCCGATGATGAGCGTGCGCGGGGACAGGCTCGTCCACAGCCACACGGTGAGGCCGAAGCCGATGCCCGGTAGGACGACGTAGCTGAGGATCGCACGACCGCCTCGGCGACCCGTGTCGATGACGAAGTGCTTGATGACTGAGAGGTTGACCGCGGAGAACGCCATGAGCGCGCCGAAGCTGACCATCTCGGAGATGAACGTGAGGTCGACGGTGAGCGCGAGGAGGGAGACGACGCCGACGGTGACCGTCGCGAAGACCGGAGTGAGGAAGCGCTTGGAGAGGCGACCGAAGAACCCGCGCGGGAGCACGCCGTCGCGGCCCATCGCATAGAGGATGCGCGAGACCGAGGCCTGCGAGGTCAGCGCCGACCCGCAGGCACCGGCGACATAGGCGGCGGTGAAGAAGATCGTGAGGAACTGCCCTCCGGCGGCGGCCATGACATCGAGTGAACCCGACTCGGGGTCGGCGAACGCGTTCGACGGGAACACGAGCTGAGCGATGAACGAGAGCACGATGTAGATGATCCCGCCGGTCACGGTGGCGATGACGATCGCGCGTGGCACCGAGCGCTTCGGATCCTTCGCCTCCTCGGACAGCGTCGAGACGGCGTCGAAGCCGAGGAAAGACAGGCAGAGGATCGCGGCACCGGCCATGACGGCCCCGAACCCGTCGACGGTGCCGTCGCCGGTGAACGGGGCGGCGAGATCGACCGAACCCGAGCCCGAAATGGTGGCGAAGGAAAGGACGGCGAAGGTGAGGATGAAGATCCCCTGGGCGGCGATGATGACGATGTTCGCGCGCGCCACCGAGACGATGCCGATGATGTTGAGGATCGTGACGAGGACGATGGCGATGAGGACGAAGACCCACGAGGGGACCATCGGCAGGGCGGCATTGAGATAGAGGCCGATGACGAGGTAGTTGATCATCGGCAGGAAGAGGTAGTCGAGCAGCAGCGCCCACCCGGCGACGAAGCCGACACCGGCGCCGAAGGTCTTCTGCGTGTACGTGTACGCGGAGCCGGCGAAGGGCAGCTCGCCGGCCATCTTCGCGTACGAGCGGGCGGTGAAGACCATCGCGAAAAGGGTGATGACATAGGCGAGCGGCACCCGTCCGCCGGTGATCTCGGTGACGATGCCGTACGTCGTGAACACCGTGAGCGGGACCATGTAGACGAGGCCGAAGAAGACGAGTGAGGGAACGCCGAGGGCGCGGCGCAGGTGCCCGGTCTCGGCGGGAGCGGTGGTGCCGTGGTCGTCGGACATGACGGTCCTTCCGGTCAGACTGTCGGGGCGGCGAGGCTGCCGCGCAGGTAGGTGGCGCGCACGCGCAGTGCTGCGAGTTCCGCGGCGGTGAGCGTGCGCGGGTCGGCGTCGAGGATGACGAGGTCGGCGCTCGCCCCGGGACGGATCTCACCCCAGGGTGTCGGCGCGCGGTCGGCGAAGGCCTGATGGGCCACGGACTGAGAGTACGCGTCGAGGGCGGGCCCGACATCGACGATCTCATCAGGTGTCCATCCGCCTGCCGGTTCGCCGTCGGCGGTGCGCCTGCTTGTGGCGATCGCAAGCCCCTCGAGCGGGGCGCCGGAGGAGACCGGCCAGTCGGAGCCGAAGGCGAGCTTCGCCCCGGAATCGAGGATCGAGCGCATCCGGTACTGCTCATCGGCCCGATCCTCGCCGAGGCGGGGGACCGTGAGCACGGTCATGAGCGCATCGAGCTGTGCCCACAGCGGCTGCATGTTCGCGATGACCCCGAGCTCGGCGAAGCGGCGGAGGTCGGCTGCGTCGACGAGCTGGGCGTGCGCGATGACGGGGCGGCGGTCGCGCGGACCGTTGACGGTGATCGCGGTCTCGATCGCATCGAGGGCCTGTCGGACGGCGGCATCGCCGATCGCGTGGATGTGGATCTGGAAGCCCTCGGCGTCGACGGCGGTGACCGCCTCGGCGAGGGAGTCACCCTCCCACACGCGCATGCCGTGGTTGTGCAGGGACGAACAGTACGGTTCGAGGAGCGCGCCGGTCTCGTTCTCGACGACGCCGTCGGCGAAGAACTTCACGGTCTCCGCGGTGAGCAGGTCAGACCCGGCAGCCCGGACCTTCTCGCGGGAGTCGACCATGACGGGCAGCTGCTCGGCGAAGTGCCGGGGGTCGGCGTAGAGGGCGAGGTTGACCCGGAGGCCGAGGTCGCCGGACCTCGCGGCGGTGAGGTAGGTGTCGACGTCGGCGGGTTCGACCCACGCGTCCTGGACCCACGTCACCCCGCGGTCGAGGAGGTAGCGGGCAGCGCGGTCGAGCGCGCGGAGGCGGTCGTCCTCGGACTGGGGCGGGCGGACGGCGTCGATGAGGTCGACGGCACCCCATTCGCGGAGGATGCCGAGCGGGGAGCCGTCGGGCAGGCGGGGGATCTCGCCGAGGACGGGGTCGGGGGTGTCGGCGGTGATGCCGGCGAGCTCGAGGGCCCGGGAGTTGCACCACACCGTGTGGTAGTCCCACGCGCGGAGGACGACGGGACGGTCGGCCACCGCCTCGTCGAGCCAGCGGGCGTCGAAGAGTCCGCCCTCGACGAGGCTGCCGTCGTACGAGGCGCCGACGATCCAGTCGGCCTCGGGGTTCGCCTCGGCGAAGCGGCGGACCTCGGCGACGATCTCGTCCACAGAGCTGCATCCGCGGACCTGGGGGCCCGCGGCTTCGAGACCGCCGAACATCGGGTGCGCGTGCCCGTCGCCGAAGGAGGGCATGAGGAACCCGCCGGCGAGGTCGACGTGCTCGACTGCGGTGTCGGCGGGAAGTTCGCCGAGGCGGGCCGCGACGTCGGTCGCCCCGACGGCGATGACGATGCCGTCACTGATGAGGATGGCGTCGCTGGGCTCGCTGCTCGCACCGCGCCAGATCGTGCCGCCTGAGAAATGGGTTGTCGTCACAGGACTCCCTTCCGCTCCATTGCGTACGAACAGTGTTCGTATTTGTGACCCTCAGCACGATACACTCTTCACGGAGTCAGGGGAAGTGGTGATCATGCGACTCAATCGGGACCGGCTTGTCAGTGCCGCCCTCGATCTCGTCGATGTCGAGGGCGCCGAGGCGCTGTCCATGCGCGTGCTCGCCGATCGGGTCGACCGCCAGGTGTCCTCGCTCTACAACCACGTCAGCGGGCGCGATGACCTCATCGAGGCGATGCGCGCGCGGATCGTCACAGGCATCGACGTCAGCGCCTTCGCCGAGTCGTCGGGTCTGGCCTGGGACGAGGCGCTCGAGGTGTGGGCGCGTTCCTACCTGAGGGTCTTCGCCGCCCACCCCAACCTCATCCGCCTGCTCGCGACGACCTCGATCCGGGACCGGTCGACGTATGCGATGTACGACGCGGTCGTCGCGGGCCTGCGCCGAGGCGGTTGGCCGGAGTCCGAGGTCATCGCCGTCGTCCGCACGGTCGAGGCGCATGTGCTCGGGTCGGCGCTCGACATGGTCGCCCCCGGTGACCTCCTCGCGCAGGAGGCCGCCGATGAGCAGTTCCCTGCCGTCCATGCGGCGCTCGCCGCTCACAATGCCGACTCGTACGGGGCGGAGCCGTCGTTCGAGCTCGGGCTCGCTGCCCTGCTCGACGGGCTGCGGTCGCGTCTGGCAGCCCGAGTGGCGTGACAGGCGTTCGCGTCCTATAGGCGCGGTTCGCCCCAGATGCCCATCGCGAGGAAGATGACGGCGGCGAGCAGCGTGAGCGCGGTCGCCCACGGGCGGAGGTTCGCGTTCGCGATGCGGGTGAAGAACGCAGAGAGTTTCGCGGACACCGTCGGGAAGCGGTTCCATGCCCAGGTGAGGAGCACGTAGGGGGCGATCATCGCGGCGATGAAGACGAGGTAGACGATGCCGCGGATGATGATGTCCTCGCTCACGGCGCGGACGATGCGGGCGACCATGTACATCGTCGCGAAGTCGCTGAAGCTGATGACGGTGTTCGAGATGCCGATGAGGATCATTGCCCCGGCTTTGCCGGTGGGCTTCCTGTGCGGCCTCTTCGGTTTCGGGGGTCGGCGCAGCCGCACGGCCATGATGATGCCGGCTGTGAGGAAGAGGGCGCCGGCGGCGAGGTCGACGCTGTGACGGACGAGGATCTTCTCGACGTCGCGACTGACGAGCGTCTCGAGCGTATGCGGGTCGATGACCTGGAGCGCGAGGAGGATGACCGTGGCACCGAGGATGAGGCCGAGGAGCATGAAACCCATCGCGCGCTTGGCGCGGGGAACATCGGTGAGGACCCGGAAGGACACCGCGATCGTCGTCGGGCTGATGCCCATGACGAGACCGAGGCCGATGAGGCTGATCGCGGCGCCGACGAGGCGCACCAGGTCTGACACGAGCATGGAAGCAAGACTACCGGGATAGGGTCGGTCCATGGACGACACGAGGCTTGCTGATTTCTGGGCGGGAGCGCGGGCGATCGACCCGACTCTGCCGGAGGCTGTTCCCGACGCCTGGACCTTCGGTGCCACCGCTGAGCAGGCCGATGAGCTGCTCGGACTCGTCCTCGACGGCACGAAGACGGCAACGGCCTCGGCGCTGTGGGACTACGAGGCGACGGGAGATCCGCTGCCCACCATCGGAGAAGTGAGCATCGTCCTCGACGGTGTGGATCGGCCACGGGCAGTCATCGTCACGACTGCAGTCGACATCGTTCCCTTCGCCGAGGTGACCGCTGAGCATGCGTGGGCCGAGGGCGAGGGGGACCGATCACTGGAGTCCTGGCGCGAGGTCCACGAGCGTTTTTGGCGCGAGCACGCCGAGAACGCGGTGGGATTCCACCCTGATATGCCCGTCGTGTGCGAGCAGTTCCGAGTGGTCTACTCGGCAACCGGTGCCGCGTCGTAGGTGAGCCAGTTCGTCTTCGTCGCGACCTGGTCGTAGAGGACCTGGGCCTGGGTGTTGTCGTCGGCGGTGATCCACCGGACGACCGAACGCCCCTCCTCGGCGGCGATCTCCTGGAGCCGGGTGATGAGCGCGCGACCGGCCCCGGTGCCGCGGGCTTCGGGGTCGGTGAAGAGGTCGTCGAGCCAGAGGCCGACGGTCCCCGTCGACGGACGGGAGAAGCGCCGGTAGTCGGCGATCGCGATGATCCGGCCGTCCGCCTCGGCGACGAGTCCCTCGCTCTCATGGGACGGATCCGTCAGCCATCCCCAGACGTGCTCGACGACGTCCTCGGATTCGGGGAGCTTGTAGAACTCCCGGTAGCCGCGGAAGAGCTCCTTCCAGCGGGACTCGTCGGAGGAGGTCACGGGGCGAACGGTGAGGTCGGCGGTTGAGCTCATGAGACCACTGTAGATGTCCGCTGAACCCGCGGGAAGTGTCCGCCGGTAAGCAACATTGGTTGACAGTCGTTGCGTTAGCAACGTAAATTGACAGTCATGGAGTCGACACAGATCGCCGATGTCGCGGCCGACACGAGTGACCCCCGGGCGGGGCTGCGGGCAGTGTCATCGTTGCGCGCACTCACCGAACGCCTCGAACTCGCCCAGGTCGAAGCCGGACTGCGAGCCGGGATGAGCTGGCAGGACGTCGCCGACGCGCTCGGCGTCTCCCGGCAGGCGGTGCACAAGAAGTACGCGAAGAGGATCGATCCGACGATCCCCGTCCCCAGGAGGGCCCGATGAGCAGGTTCACCGATTCCGCATCGACGTCGTACTCGCTGTCGATCACGGCGATGGAGGAAGCCTCGCGCGTCGGCCAGCGTGAAGCCGACATCGACCACCTGTTCCTCGCGCTCACCGTCAGCGAGCAGACCGCCGGTCAGGTGCTGCGCAGTCTCGGCATCACGATCGACGACGCCCGGGAGGCGGTTGCCGCTCAGCATGCCGAACAGCTCGCCGAACTCGGAATCCGCATGGACCCGCCCGAGCCCGGCCGCATCGTATTCCACGAGACCGAGGGCTACGAGTGGGGTGACCGTGCGGTGAGGATCCTCCAGTCCGCGAACAGCTCCGGCAAGCGAGGTGACGCGGCCGCGGTGCTGCGCGACCTCGTCGTCGAACCGAGCGGCATGATCGAATCGATTCTCAAGCGATTGGGCACCTCGCCCGAGGCTGTGCTCGCCGAGCTCGACAGGGTGGAACTGCTGTCAGGCACGACCCGGGGCCGACAGCGCGCGGATGCGCTGTCGGGCACGGCTGCGGCGTTCGTCCCGGCGCCGATCGATGACGTGTGGCGTCTGCTCTCGGACGCCTCGCGACTGCCCGACTGGGATCCGACGATCGGCGCCGTTGAGGACGGCGCAGCTGCCACCTCGGCGGGTCAGTCGTGGGCCGCTCGAACGCGCTCAACCCGGCGCGACGGGACGCCGATCACCGTCAAGCCCCACGTGGTCAACCAGCGAGTGGAGGTCGCCGAGGTCGACGAACCGCGTTTCATCGAATGGCGGGCCACCTACCCCGATGCTGCGCGGGCCAACGCCCGACGCACGTCGATCGCCCTGGAACCGGCGGCCGGCGGCACCCAGCTGCACATCGAGTACGCGTGGGTGCGCACCTCGACCAGCCTTGTCCGCCGCCTCCTCGGACTGGTCCTGCGGCCGCTTCAGCGCTTCCCCATCTGGATCCAGCTGGGGCAGCTGCGCGCCGGGATCAGTCGCGCGTTCCGGTGACGGCCCGGTTGTGCTCGAGGGCGACATCGACCCACATGCTCAGACCGACGTCGCCGCCGATCGCCGTGGCAGCGACGTCGACCCACCCCGGACCCATCGTCCGTCCGGCACCCATCTCGGCCTGCCGAGCACCCGGCCGGCCGACGAGCTCGTCGTGACGGTCGGCGTCGATGCGCACGAGCAGGCTGCCGGACTTGAGTGCACTCACGGCGATCTTCTCGCTGACCATGAACGACCGACCGCCGAACATCGCGACTTCGCGCACCACCGGCTCGTCGGCGAGCAGGGCGCGGAGTCGATCGACGAGGGCTCCTTGTTCGGGTGTCATCGCTCACTCCTCACTGGTGTGCACGCGTCGACGTCGATCATGACGGGTTCGGCGGACCGTAGGAGAGCCGGTCGAACATGAGCAGGCTCTCGGTGATCAGACCGTTTCGGACCGTGAAGAGCTCAGCGGCCGGAGTCGTCGACGTCGCAGCGGTCTGCGGGTAGTAGAAGAGCGCGACCTGATCTCCGGCGGAGAAGTCGGCGATCTCCCCGATGCCTGTGAGCATCGGGGCGAAATCGCCGATGAACTGCCGGTAGGCGTCCTTGCCTTCGATGTCCCTGCCGGGCGCGCGGCAGGTGATGTCCTCGGCGACATGCGCCATCGCCTCATCGACGCGGCCGTTCGTCCAGGCCTCGTGATACTTCCTCACGGTGTCGTATGCGGTTGTCTCGGCCATGGGATTCTCCTCATCTCTCGGTGTTCCCAGTTCCTGTGAATGGTCTTCCGTCGGATCGGGCGGAGTCAGTGCGGGCGGTCGGGCAGCGGCACCCACGTGTCGGGTCCCGCGTCGCCGCCGGTCCCGGCGATGACGAGGCGGGAGAGGAAGTGCGACCAGCCGTCCGCATGGCCGGGCACACTGACCTCGGGCAGGTCCGAGTGCCGGAGATCGACGCGCGTGCCCGCCGAGGTCGGAGTGAGCCGGAATTCGACGGTCGACGCGCCGGCGGGCAGATCGTCGCTGCCGGCGAATCCCCACGAGACGACGACGCGGCTGTGGGGATCGACGTCGAGGAACTCACCGCGGACGGGATGGCCGGCGATGTCGACGGCGAACCGACCGCCTCGGCGAGGGTCGAGGTCGGCGAACTCACCCATCCACGCCGTCATCCCCTCGTTCGTCGTGAGATAGGCGAAGACGGCCTCGGGTGGGGCGGCGATGTCGATGGAATCGGTGAACTCAGCCATGATCACTCTCCACGGCGGCCTTGAGAGCAGAGAGCTTGGTGGGCCAGAAGTCATCGAGGTACGTGCGCACCGCCGCGATTCCGTCGGTGCGCACCGCGAAGAGGTGCCGCGTGCCCTCCCGGGTGCCGACGGTCAGTCCCGCCTTCCGCAGCACGCCGAGGTGGTGCGACGTCGTCTGCTGGGAGAGACCGAGCTCCTCGGCGATCGTCCCCACCGGTTTCGGGGAGGTGCGGATCGCTGCCAGGATGGCCCGTCGGTTCCCGTCGGCGAGCGCGCGCAGCGCCCGATCGAGGTCTGGTGCGGCCTCAGCGTTCATCGCGATCTCCATCGTTCGGACTGTGCTGTGTACCCTCACTGTAACACAAATGAGTGTTTGTACTCATAGAGATGAGTGAATTAGGACTGTGCGCCTGTAGAGTTGAAGTACAACGGCAAGACCTACGACACGTTCAAGACCAATGTGCCAGTCTCGTACGGAGGGAAGAACGTGATTACATCATTCCCTGCAAAGAAGTGCTGATGACTGAGAAGATCCACGACCTTGACTACGTTCTCGCCGGGCGGCTGGCTGACATGGTAGGTGCGGTAGGCGACGTTGAAGTTCATGGCACCGAAATGACATTCCCAATGCGTGACAACGAAGGCTCAATTGTCAGTTTCAGTATCGACGTTCGTGGACTTGCAGACGAAGTCGAGGCGAATAGTCCTGACGCGGTCGTCGCGATGGGAAACAGCCGTGGACGACAGCATGCAGCGCTCGCGCTGATCGCAAACCGAATCCTCGAGGATCATCACGAAGACTGGGACACGTCCTCCAGCGATGAGGTCGAGCATCGCATTGACGATTACGAACCGATCGTGATCGACGTGGAGAATTTCCCGTCGAAACGACGTAATTAGCGTCATCTCGTGTAGAACGACCAGCCCCGAGGGCTGTTTGCGTGGGAGACCAGCCGTACTTGGTTCTCCACTTATAGTTCACAGTAACCCTCCCGGGTCAGGCCGCGTGCTGCGAACATGATCGTTGCCGTCCTCACCGCCGACCACATACACATGTGCCTGGACCAGGTCCGTGTCGACGTCCTGCACACCACTGAAGTGCGGGGTTGTGAAAACCGCAGCGGCCAAGAGCAACTGGATCCGGCGAAATGGCAAGGACCTGAAAGCAGCGCGGCGACAAGTGGAAGAACAATCCGTCCGCGTTCTGCGAAGGGTGAGGGCGATGTTGCGCTGCTGACGAATCACTCGGGGCCGGTCGTCTTACGCGGCAGCTCGTCGACGAAGGCGGTGATGGCGGAGGCGAGTCCGGCAGGGTCCTCGAGCATGGGGAGGTGCCCGGTGGTCAGCTCCTGTGTCCAGTCGCCGCCGAGGTTCGCGGCGAAGCGCTTCTGCAGCGCCGGCGGCAGCTCCTTGTCAGCCGTCGACATCACGTATCCGCGGGGAGCGCTCCACGTGCCGTCGCTGAGGTGGTCGCGATAGTAGGCCTGCGGTTCGGGGGTGAAGTCGCCGATGAGACGGTCGACGATCTCACCGTCGAGGCCGCTGGCGAGGTTCTTCCGGATGGCCGACTCGGGCGGCTTGGTTCCGGCGAACCTCATCGCCGCGCTGAGCACCCAGCGGTTGGGTGCGGGCATCGCGGAGACGAACGACCCGCCGGCCGGCGGCACGATCGCGCTCACCGCGAGGACGCCTGTGACCCGCTCGGGAGCGAGGCGGGCGATCTCCGAGGCGACGACGCCGCCGGCCGAATGGCCGACGAGGATGACCTGCTCGGTCGGCATCGCGGCGATCGCCGCTTCGGCGTAGTCGCGCAGGCGCGCGGATTCCGAGGTGGGGCGCGGGGTGACGACGGTGGTCATCGCCTCGCCGAGGTGGTCGCGGGTCCGATCCCAGATCCAGGAGGGGAGTCCGGCGCCGGAGAGGAGGAGAAGTGACTGCGAGTTCGTATTCATGGAACCATCATGACCGAATCCGATGTCACTGGTATGTCACCATTTATCCATGAATCGCATCGATCGTCTCTATGCGCTGCGCGAGGAGCTGCGCCGGGCCGGTTCGGCGGGTCGGACGGCGGAGCGGCTGTCGGAGATCTTCGAGGTGAGCGTGCGCACGATCAAACGCGACATCTCGAGCCTGCAGCAGGGCGGTTTCCCGGTCTGGGCGCAGCCGGGCCCGGGCGGCGGGTACGCCGTCGACGCGGCGGCGACCCTGCCGCCGGTCAACTTCACCGAGGCTGAGGCCTCGGGGCTCGCCGCTGCCGTCGCCGCCCATCGTGGTCAGCCCTTCGACGGCGACGCTCGGGCGGCGCTGGCGAAGGTCCAGGCGGTGATGGACGCACGCACACGGGAGCGGTCGGACCGCCTCGGCGCGCGGATCTGGATCGATCATGCCGATGAACCGGGATCACCGCAGGTGAGGAGGGCCGTCGAACGGTCGCTCGAGGAACGGAGAGTGCTGTCTCTGCGCTACCGCGATCGGAACGGGCGCGAGTCGGCGCATCGGGTCGATCCGATCTTCCTCGCACACACGCAGAGTTGGTGGTTCCTCGTCGCCCACAGTCGCGACCGGGAGGCCATCCGCTGGTTCGTCCTCGACCGGATGCTCACCGCCCACCTCACGGCGGAGCCGGCGGCCGACATCCCCGTCGCCTCGGTCGGTGCCCCGCCGACGACGGCACGGGCGGTCACAGGCGGGGCCTGAACGACGCTGTGCCGCGACACCGATCGGTGTCGCGGCACAGACTGCGTACGCGAGAGGGGACTTGAACCCCTACGTCCGAAGACACTGGAACCTAAATCCAGCGCGTCTACCAATTCCGCCACTCGCGCGTGGCCGCATCAAGCCTAGCAGGACGCGGGCGAGCGGCGGAAAGCCCAAGCACGCGGGCGAGCAGACCGCTCAGGCGGCGTCGATGCCGAGCGCCTTGCGCAGACGGGCGACGTGGCCGGTGGCCTTGACGTTGT
Organism: Brevibacterium sp. LS14; assembly: GCF_012027885.1. Classification (NCBI taxonomy): domain Bacteria; kingdom Bacillati; phylum Actinomycetota; class Actinomycetes; order Micrococcales; family Brevibacteriaceae; genus Brevibacterium; species Brevibacterium sp. LS14. Next base: position 68,664 of record NZ_SJXG01000038.1, on the reverse strand, counting down.
ACTGGGCGAGTTCGACCTTGCCTTCGGCGTCGACGACGACGGTCGAGCGGATGACGCCCTGGACGACCTTGCCGTAGTTCTTCTTCTCGCCGAACGCGCCCCACTCGTCCATCATCGCCTTGTCCGGATCGGAGAGCAGCTCGAAGGTCAGTCCTTCCTTCTCCTCGAACTTCTTGAGCTTCTCCGGCGAATCGGGGGAGACGCCGAGGACGACGAGACCGGCGCTCGTCAGCGCGGAGAGCGAATCGCGGAAGTCACACGCCTCCGTCGTGCAGCCCGGCGTCATCGCCGCCGGGTAGAAGTAGACGACGACCCGCTTCCCGCGGAAGTCGCTGAGGCTCACGGACTTCCCGTCCTGATCGACGAGCGTGAAGTCCGGGGCGGTGTCGCCGACTGACAGACGTGGCATGAGGTCTCCTCTTCATGATGCTGACGTTTCCGTCCACTCTATCGGCCGGGAAGGACTCGGCACCCGCCGGGACGGACTCTGCCCATCCGACCTCACCGGATCCGGGCGATGGCCTCCCCGACGACGACGACGTCGCCGACCGACGCGGCATGGGTGAGCGTGCCCGCGGCTCCCGCCTGCACCCGGGTCTCCATCTTCATCGCCGAGAGCACGGCGACCTCGTCGCCTTCGGCCACCTCGGCGCCGTCATCAACGAGGAAGTCGACGAGGCTGCCGGGCACAGGCGCGGTCACCGCAGTCGATCCGTCGTCCGAGGCCACTGATCCCTCGGCGCGGTCCCCGTCCTCTCCGGTCCCCGCCGAGGCGGTCCCGCCGACCGACCCGAGTGCTGCGAGCAGCGCGTCGGGCAGGCCGAGTGTCGTGAGCTTCCCGTCGATCTCGATGTCGACGCGGGTGATCCCGTCGCCCGATACGGGCGCGGGCCTCTCCTGCGGGGCGAACTCGGGCAGCAGCTGGGATTCGATCCACTGCGTGTCGATGCCGAGGCTCTCCCCGGCGAAGGCCGGGTGGCGGAGGATCGCCAGCGAGCACGGGAGCACGGTGGCCGGACCGACGACGTCGAGCTCGGTGGCCGCGGTGATCGTTCGCGCGATCGTCGTGGCCCGGTCGGGTCCGTGGACGATGAGCTTCGCGAAGAGGGAGTCGAAGGCAGGCTGGACGGTGTCACCGGCACGGACCCCGGAGTCCCAGCGCACCCCGGGCCCGCCGGGGACGGTGAGGGTCTCAATGCGCCCGGGCGTGGGGAGGAAGCCGCGGTCGGGATCCTCGGCGTTGATCCGCAGTTCGATCGCGTGTCCGCTGACCTCGGGGGTCGCCGACAGGGACAGCCCCTCGCCGAAGGCGATGCGGAACTGCTCGGTGACGAGGTCGACCCCGGTGACCGCCTCGGTGACGGGGTGTTCGACCTGGAGCCGGGTGTTGACCTCGAGGAACGTCATCGTCCCGTCGGCGGCGAGGAGGAACTCGACGGTGCCGGCGCCTCGGTAGTCGACCTCGGCGCAGATCGCCTCGGCCGAGCGCTGGAGGCGTTCGCGCTGCTCCTCCGAGAGGTTCGGGGCAGGAGCCTCCTCGACGAGCTTCTGGTTGCGCCGCTGGGCCGAACAGTCCCGGTCGCCGACGGCGACGACCGTGCCCCTTCCGTCGCCGACGACCTGGACCTCGACGTGGCGGGGGTGTTCGAGGAACTTCTCGACGAAGCATTCGGGACGACCGAACGCCTCGATGGCCTCCCGGGTCGCCGATTCGAAGGCCCCGGCGACGTCGGAGATCTCGCGGACGATCTTCATCCCGCGACCACCCCCGCCGTGGGCGGCCTTGATGATGATGGGCAGGCCGTGCTCGGCGGCGAACTCCTCGACCTCAGCGGCGTCGCGCAGCGGCCGGTCGATTCCCGGCGCGAGCGGTGCCCCGGCCTTCTGGGCGAGCTGCCGGGCGGTGACCTTGTCCCCGAGCGCGGTGATCGAGTCCGGGGTCGGTCCGATCCAGATCATCCCGGCGTCCTCGACGGCGGCGGCGAAGTCGGCGTTCTCCGAGAGGAACCCGTAGCCGGGATGGACGGCGTCGGCACCGGCCTGCCGGGCGGCTGCGATGATCGCCTCGATGCTGAGGTAGGTCTCGGCGGCGGTCGTCCCGGGCAGGGCGATCGCGACATCGGCGAGCTGCGTGTGCAGGGCGTTGGCGTCCTGATCGGCGTAGACGGCGATGGAGGTGTGCCCGTTCTGGGCGCAGGCGCGGATGACGCGCACGGCGATCTCGCCGCGGTTGGCGATGAGGATTCTCGACATGGTTCAGCTTTCGTCGGTGGTGGTGGAGTCGACGGTGGCGGCAGTGTCGGCAGGACCCGAATCCGAACGCCGGAAGCGGATCCGGACCCCCGGGGCGAGCTGGGCTGCGAGGTCGGTGTCGTCGACGCTGCCGATGATCGGATAGCCGCCGGTGAGCGGATGGTCGGGGCCGAAGAGCACGGGCTGACCGTTCGGCGGCACCTGCAGGGCACCGGTGACCGCGCCCTCGCTCGGCAGCTCCCCGGTCCGTGCCCGCTCGAGCGGAACGTCCCCGCTCAGCCGCAGGCCGACCCGGTCGGATTCGTGGGTGACCGTCCACTCCTGGTCGAAGAGGGTGGCGACCCCCGCGGGGGTGAACCAGTCATCGCGCGGTCCCAGGGTGACCGTGAGTTCGACGACCTCACCCGGTGTCGGCAGGTGCCTACCCTCGCCGAGGCGGGGGCCAGGATCGACGAGGAACGGTGCGGTGGCGGGCCCGTGGAGTCCGATCGTGCGCCCGGCCGTGAGCGCTGCGGGTCCGAGGTGCCCGAGGGTGTCACTCGAGGCACTGCTGAGCGCGGTGGCCACTGCCAATCCGCCGCGGACGCTGAGGTACCGGCGCAGCCCACGCTCGCTCGCCCCGATCTCGAGGCGGTCGCCGTCGACGAGGGAGAACGCCTCCCCGACTTCGGGCCGGACGACGTCGCCGTTCGCACCGGTGAGCGTGATCGGCCCCTCGGCCCCGGTGACCGCGGCGACACCGTCACCGGTGACGTCGAGGACGGTTCTGCCGAGGCTCTCGAGCGCCGCCGTATCTTCGGCGTTGCCGACGAGGCGGTTGGCTTCGCGCAGGGCCGCCCGGTCCGCGGCTCCCGCGCTCGAGACGCCCATCGAGGCGAACCCCGGCCGCCCGAGGTCCTCGACGAGGAGCTGGAGTCCTGGTTGGACGACGGTGAGCGCATGGGGCGCCGAGGCTGAGCCGGATCCGGAGTCGGAGTCGGTGACAGTCTCCGTCGAGTCCGCGGTCGGTTCGGTGTCTCGTTCGGTGTCCGCGCCCCCGACCCGCACCATCTCCCGTTCGGCCTCGCGGAAGGTCACGAGGGTGCCGGGGACGAAGAGCGCAGGCGGGTCCCGGTCGAGGTCCCACAGCCGCGCGTCGGTGCGGCCGATGAGCTGCCATCCTCCAGGAGAGCTGCGGGGGTAGACCCCGGTGAACTCCCCGGCAAGGCCCACGGATCCGACGGGAACCCGGGTGCGCGGACTCGACCGGCGGGGCACGTCGAAGAGCGGGTCGTCCCCGGCGAGATAGCCGAAGCCGGGGGCGAACCCGGAGAACGCGACCTGCCAGCGGGCCCGCTGGTGGCGGGCGACCACCTCGGCGGGGGAGACGTCGAGGAGGTCGGCCACCTCGGCGAGGTCCTCCCCGTCGTAGCGGACGTCGATGGTCACGGTGCGGGCATCGTCCTCGCCTCCAGAGCTGAGGTCGAGGCCGCGGATCGTCGTCTCGAGCTCCCGCGCCGAGGTGCGTTTCGTGTCGAAGCGGACGAGCACGGTGCGGGCGGCGGGCACGAGTTCGAGGACGCCGGTCAGCGCTGCCGTCTCGAGGCTGTGGTGGAGGCGCATGGTCGCGGTGAGGTCGGCGCACTCGACGAGGAGGTGCTGCCGGGAGGCCGTGCGGAATTCGGTCACTGGCGGTAGTCGCTTTCGGGGGCGTCGGTGATGAACATCCGCCCGGGGGAGTGGGTGATGGCGAAGGGCGGCGCCGATTCGGCGATGGCGACCTGCGGGGTGACTCCGCACGCCCAGAAGACGGGGATGTCGCCTTCGGCCATGACCGGGGCATCGCCGAAGTCGGGGGAGTCGAGGTCGGTGATGCCGATCGCCTCGGGGTCGCCGATGTGGACGGGAGCGCCGTGGACGGCGGGGAAGCGGTCGGTGATGCGCACCGCCTCGGCGACCTGATGGGCGGGGATCGGGCGCATCGAGACGACCATGTCGCCGGCGATCCGACCGGCCGGTCGGCATCGGGTCGACGTCCGGTACATCGGGACGTTGCGCCCGGCCTCCTGGTGGCGGATGGGGATGCCCGCGTCGAGGAGTCCGGTCTCGAACGTGAAGCTGCACCCGATGAGGAAGGACACGAGGTCGGGGTGTGAGCCCCAGATCTCGGTGGCGTCGTCGATCTCCCCGGTGAGCTCACCGTGCTCCCACACGCGGTAGCGGGGGAGGTCCGTGCGCAGGTCGCTGCCCTTCGCGAGCGCCGATTCGACCTGTCCCGGTTCGAGGACGTCGACGATCGGGCACGGCTTCGGGTTGCGCTGGGCGAAGAGAAGGACGTCGAAGGCCCAGTCGGCGGGAACGGCGATGAGATTGGCCTGGACGAATCCCGGCGCCATCCCCGAGGTGGGGCCGGTGAAGCCGTGGCGGATGCGCTCGCGGGCGGCGGCGCCGGTCACGACCGCGCACCGGCGAACGGAGCGATGATGACGCCGGCCTCCTCGAGGACGGCGCGGGAGGCCTGCGCCATCTCGATCGAGCCCTTCGAGTCCCCGTGGAAGCAGATCGACTGGGCGTCGACGGTGATGGTGCTGCCGTCGATCGCCTCGATCTGCCCGGTCTCGACGAGGCGGAGGACCCGGGCCGCAACGAGCGCCGGGTCGTCGAGGACGGCACCGGCTTCGGTGCGGGAGACGAGCGAGCCGTCGGGGTTGTAGGCGCGGTCGGCGAAGGCCTCGGCGGCCACGGTCAGTCCCACCTCGGCGGCGACCCGGTTGGACACGCTGCCGGCGAGGCCGAGGAAGGTCAGGTTCGGGTCGACGGCTTTGACCGCCTCGGCGACGACCCTCGCCTGCGCTTCGTCGTGGACGATCGCGTTGTAGAGACCCCCGTGGGGTTTGACGTAGCCGACGGTGCCGCCGACCGCGGTGGCCAGGCCCATGAGCGCACCGATCTGGTACTCGACCTGGGCCTGCAGGGTCGCCGCGGGCACGTCGAGGGCCCGCCGACCGAAGCCCTCGTAGTCATCGTAGCCGGGGTGGGCTCCGATGACGACGCCCCGGTCGGTCGCCTCGGCGAGGGTGGCCCGAATCCCCTCGGGACTGCCGGCGTGGAACCCGCAGGAGACGTTCGCGCTGGTGACGACGCCGAGCATCGCCTCATCGTCGCTGACGATGCGGTCGGGGACGTTCTCCCCGAGGTCGGAGTTGAGGTCGATCGTGGGTGCGTGCTGGGTTGTGGTCATTCTCAGGCTCCGATTCCGATCATGGCGAAGATGGGGCCGACCGACTGGACGGCCATGTACCAGGACACCAGTGTCGCCGCCGTGCCGAGGACGAGCAACCACTTCGGGTACGAGTCGGTGCGCAGGAGGTTCGGGCGGAACCAGCCGATGTACATGAAGATCGTCAGGCCGATGGGCAGGATGAGGCCGTTGAACCCGCCGACGAAGACGAGCAGGGTCGCCGGTGCCGTGCCGAGAAGGAGGTAGACGACGAGCGAGACGACGATGAAGGCGACCGTGGCCAGTTGCAGCGGCCAGCCGCGGCTGAGCTTTGCCGAGAACGCGGAGAGGAACGTCGCCGAGGTGTAGGCCGCCCCGATGACCGAGCTCAGTGCCGCTGCCCAGAAGATCGCCCCGAAGATCCGGATGCCGGCGTCGCCGAGGACGGCGGCGAAGGCCTGACCGGCGGGGTTGGCGACCTGGCTCTCGAGGTCGAGGACGACACCGGAGGCGACGACGCCGAAGATCGCGAGGAAGAGGACGTAGCGCATGATGCCGGTGACGACGATGCCCGAGAGCGCCGAGCGCATGACCGCCGGTGCGTTCTCCGGGCCGGTCTTGCCCGAGTCGAGATAGCGGTGGGCACCGGAGTAGGTGATGTAGCCGCCGACGGTGCCGCCGACGATCGTCGTGATCGTCGCGAAGTTGATCGTCTCAGGCAGGAAGGACTGGCGCAGGGCCTCACCGACCGGCGGCTGGGAGACGACGGCGACAATGACGGTGAGGACGATCATGCCGACGCCGAGGATGAGGACGACGGTGTCGACGACCTTGCCGGCGCGCTTGAAGAGGAAGATCCCGATCGCGAGGACACCGGTGAGCAGGCCGCCGAGCTTCGGATCGATGCCGAGGAGGGCGTTGAGGCCGAGACCGCCGCCGGCGATGTTGCCGATGTTGAAGGCGAGGCCGCCGATGACGATGAGGATAGAGAGGAGGATGCCGGAGCCGGGCACCGCGGACGAGGCGAGCTGGGCTGCGCGTTTGCCCGACGAGGTGATCATCCGCCAGATGTTGAGCTGGATGGCGATGTCGATGAGGATCGAGATGAGGATCGCGAAGGCGAACGCCGCCCCCATCTGCGCGGTGAACGTCGCCGTCTGGGTGATGAATCCCGGACCGATCGCCGAGGTGGCCATGAGGAAGATCGCACCGACGATGGCACTGCGGCTGATCTTCTCGTGCTGCCGGCCGAGCGGACTCTCCTGGTCGGGCGGGGGCGAGACGGGCGTCTGTGACATGGGCTCTCCGATGAGGTGTCGCGGTGTGTGGTCGATGGTGCGCTCGGACGTCGGCGAAGGACGACTGCTGTGTCCTGCTTCACGCGCTGTCCGCTGAATTAGTAAACAATCTACCAACGATTGTTCAACAAGAGTAGACGTGGATCACAGAATCGTCAACGGCGGCGGTCGACACATCAGGGCGAATTGTCGCCCCGTCCAACGTGCTTCGCTGCGCGGTCACTAGGATGGAGATGTGAATCACGAATCCTCCCTGGTCAATCGGCTCACCGATCGCCTCATCGCCGGTGAGCTCCGTCCCGGCGCTCGTCTGTCCGAGGCGGCGCTGGCGAAGGAGTTCGACGTCTCCCGGAACACGCTGCGCGAGGCGTTCCGGGTGCTCGGGGAGCAGGGGCTCGTCGACCATGTTCCCAACCGCGGCGTCTCGGTCGCCTCGCCGTCCACGGCCGATGTCATCGACATCTACCGGGTGCGACGGACCGTCGAGTGCACCGTGCTCGCCCACGCGCCCCGCAACCATCCGCGGGCCGCGGACATGCTCCGGGCCATCGAGGAGGCGAAGGCCGCGGCCGAGGCGGGGGACTGGCTCCAGGTGGGCACGGCGAACATGGCGTTCCACAACGGCGTCGTCGCGCTCTCCGACAGCGTCCGCCTCATGCGGTCCTTCGGTCATGTCCTCGCCGAGCTGCGCCTCGCCTTCCTCAAGGTCGAACTCCTCGATTTCCTCCACGCGCCCTTCGTCGAGCGCAACGAGGAGGTCTATGAGACCTACCTCGGCGACGGCCCCGCGGCCGCCTCGACGCTGCTCGGGCACTACCTCGGCGATTCCGAACGGCAGGTGCTCGGCGCCTACGCCCGCGCCGGGCAGGGGTGAGGCCCGCACCTGCGTCCGCAGTCGACTGAGAATGCGAAAGAACCGCCGTCCGGATGATCCGAACGGCGGTTCTTGGCTGGTGCGCCCCCCGGGACTTGAACCCGGAACCCACTGATTAAGAGTCAGTTGCTCTGCCAATTGAGCTAGAGGCGCCTGTCGCACTTGCCGCGCAACGAGAATTAATACTACTCAGGGGCGCGGCGCTCGTGCAAACCGAGACGGGCCATTATGCGGTTTTGTGACTGAGATCGCAGGTCAGAGGTACATTCCCGCGCTCGACTGCTCGGCGGGTTCGGAGATCGCGTGGACGTCGCGCTCACGCAGGAGCACATACGCCTGCCCCTCGAGCTCCACCTCGGCGCGGTCCTCGGGATCGTAGAGGACAGTGTCGCCGAGGTCGGCCTGCCGCACATGCGGACCAGCGGCGACGACCTCGCCCCAGACGAGGCGCTTGCCCATCGTCGCGGTCGCGGGGATGACGATCCCCGCCGCGGACTTGCGTTCGCCGGCCTCCTCACCGGGGTCGATGAGGATCCGGTCATGGAGCATGCGGATCGGAAGAGCGGAGTCAGCCACGCCGGTCTCGACCGGAGAACCCGACGACGAGGGCAGCGATGCCGAGCACGGTGCCGGCGCCGAGGGCGATGGCCTCGGGCTTCGGGGACCCGTCCTCTTCGATGACGGTCGACTTCGCCTTGTTGACGGCGCGGGTGAGGAGGACCTTGGGGTGGAGGCGTCCCACCAGTTCGTCGATGTTCTCCGAGAGGCGCTCCTCGCGCAGGCGGATCGACTCCGACAGCTGCGCGGCTGTCGCATTGTCGACGGTCACATCTGAGGTGTAGACGTTGTCTGTCATCGGGTCGCATCCTCCGGATCGCACGTGCATGTCCGCCTGTGACCGGCAGTCACAGGCCCTGTCGCCAAGCTTAGCCGTTGAGTTCTCACAGTGTCAGTTCGACGCCCCCGGATTCCCCGCGAGCTGCGGCCCCGACCTCGAAGTTCGCCGCCCCCGCTGAGGCGGTGGGAGGGTCAGGCGGTTTCGTCGCGTCGACTGCGCCGGCCGACGAGGAAGAGGATGAAGCCGACGGCCCCCATGCCGAAGGCGGCGAGGACGAGGACCGGCCACGAGCTCACGATCGTCGAGACGAACGACTCGCCGAACGACGACGAGGCCTGGTTGTTGCCGCGCGGCGCCGGCTGATCGCCACCGGTGATGAGGTCGGTGTCATCATCGGGGGTGGGGGAGTCGGGGTTGCGCGGGACGGGATCCGAGTAGTCGGGGTGCGGGCCCTCGCCGGTCGCGCCCGGCAGCCAGTCGGCACCGGTGTCGCCCGGGATGACGTCGCGCCCGGGGCCGGACCCGTTGCCCGTCGAGGGAGCCTCCGTCGTGCGACCGTCCTCGGACTCGCCGTCCGCGGAGTCCGAGCCCTGGGTGCCGGAGCCGTCGGTGTCGGAGCCGGCTCGTGTCGACCCCCCGCTGTCGTCGCCGTTTCCCGTCGGGTTCGAGGCGCCTTCGGAGGAGGCGTCGGCATTCGCGCGGCTCGACGATCCGCCCGAGCCGTCGGCCTGCGATCCGGAGTTCGCCGAGGCGCCCGATCCGGAGCCCGACCCCGACGATCCGCCCTCGGAGTCGCTCGGGGCGTTGGCATCCGCCGAGGTGGACGAACCTCCGCTGTCGGATCCCGACCCGCCGCTCGCCGAGCCGTTCGAGTCCGAATCCGCGGAGTCGCCGGAGTCCGTGTACGGGGTGCCCCGGACGACGATGGTGCCGTTGTCGACCTCGAACTTCCAGTTCGGGTTCGAGGTGAAACCGCTGAAGGTGTAGCGCTCCGAGGAGCCGGGCAGAGTGACGTAGCCGTCCGAGTTGAGGGAGAACTCCGTCGGGACCGCCGGTGCCCGCACGTCGATCGGGTTGCCGCTGTCGTCGGTCTCCCCGTCCGAGCCGGCATCGGCAGGGCTCTCGGTTCCGGAGGCATCGCTCGTCGAATCCGATCCGGAACCGGCGGTGGTATCGGAGGAATCGGTCTCCGCATCGGAGGTTCCCGACTCCGCGGACTGCTGGGCGGGAACACTTTCCGGCTTCGGGCCTGCGAACCGGGCACCGACCCAGCTGACGGGCATATTCGTCGTAGGATCGGAGTTCGTCGTCGGAAGCTTGAGGGTCTTGGCCTTCCCGTCCCAGGTCGCGATGAGAGGGACGGTCGCCGCCACGCAGGGCTCGTCGCCGGTGGCCTCTTCGGGGTTCTCGCAGGCTTCGTCGCCCTTGAACCCGTCGGCGTCGGAGCCGGCGTTGTCCGACCCCTCGGCGTTCGCGTCGCCGTCATCGGCGATGGGATCGCTGCCGGCGTCGGCCGTGCCGTCGCTCGAGGAGTCGGCGCTCGCCCCGGACTCCGCGCTCGCCTCGGACCCCGCGGTCGCACTCGAGTCGGCGGTCGCCTCGGCGGTGGGGGTCGGAGAGGGGGAGGGGGAGGCTGCGACGGGGGAGCCGACGGTCAGGGGCAGGGCCGCGAGGGCAAGCGCAGTGCCGAAAGCGGCCGCGGTGCGGCTGAACTCTCGTGTGGTGATCGGCACTGGGATCCTTCGGTCGGGGTTGCCGGTCATCGGCCCGTCAAGGGGACATGACGTCACGGCACGACGGCCACAATCATAGTGGCTCGGCGTGCGCTGTTAAAGCTCCGCTCATCCGTTCGCGGTCTGCGGGCGCTTCGGATAGGCCCGGATCGTCGAGTCGACGCCGTCGACTATCGCCTGGTTGCCGTTGTCGGTGACGGCGAGGAGGCGGGTGTCACTGCGGTACGCGGTCTGGCCGGCGATGAGGCACGCCGCCTCGTTGTCGATCGTGCACGGAACGATCGTTCCCCGCGGTTCGGAGAGGTTGACGTCGGCGCGTGTCGTGTCGGCGAGCAGGAGACCGGTCTCGAGGTCGAAGAGGTAGGGGCCGATGTAGGCCCGCTGTCCGCCTTGGCCGCGGACCCACGACATCTCGCCGACGATGTCGGTCGTTGTCGTCACCGTCGAGAGGATCGAGCCGTCGTCGAGGGAGTGGACGACGAGCTGGATGCGGTGCCCGCTGTTCGTCGACGCCCCCTGCTCGCCCCATAGGGCGATGACCTTGCCGTGGCCGGCCGAGATCCATTTGATGATCCGGAGACCGTCGGCAGGGGCTTCGAGGTCGATGTCGCGTTTGTCGCCGGACTCGATGTTCGTCGCCACCACCGGCCCGTCGAAGTCGGCGCTGTAGAGCTCCCCGTTCTCCACCGCCATCGGCGTCGACCCGCTCTCCGGGGTGGGCACGTCGATGAGCCCGTCTTCGCCGAAGGTCGCGAGGCGGTTGCCGGACTTGACGAGCACGCTCGTGCCTGCCGAGGAGATCCGGGTGTTCGGGGGCAGGCTGTAGGACTTCGGGGTGGATTCGCCGTCGAAGAGCGCCTGTGCGGAGTCGCCGACCTGCCAGAGCAGGGCCGCTCGGCCCCCGATCCTCGTGTCGACGGCGAAGGTCGGCGCCTGATCGACCGTGCCCGAGTAGCGCACCGCACCGGTCGCTGCGTCGAGGACTTCGAGCTTGTCGCCGTCGACGACGAGCACGCCGCGATCCGACGCCGTCACCGAGGCGCTGCCGGGGATCTTCGCCTCCCACGTCGGTGTGTTCTCGAACGTCGGGACGATGTCGTCGGTCGTCTCCACGGTGAGGTCGGAGGCGGCGTCGAGCTGCTGGTCCGAGTTGATCGTCTGTGGGGATTCGGGGGCGCTGGTGGGGACGATGTTGGGGATGACGAAGGCGCCGATCATGAGGATCGCGATGCCGATGAGGACGAGGCCGGGCACGGTGAGGCGTCCGAGTCGGCGCTGCTTCCTGCCCGCCGGACGCTTCCGCGCGGGCTTCTGCCTCGGCTTCTGCGTGGGCGGGGTCTGGGCTGCCGGTCCCGAGTACGGGGTGCCGAGTGGGTACTCCTCGCCGGCGGCCGCCTCGGCGGACTCCGGCGCACGCCCGGCGTCCGTGCCGGTCGTCGGTGCGGGGTCCGTGCCCATGGCCGCCGCCGGTGCCGCGTCCGCCGCAGTTTCGGAGGAGGGGGAGGCTCCGCTCGCCGAGGTTGTGGTCGGGTCGGTCTCCCGGGCAGCCGGTTCGGTCGGGGTCGACTGGGCAGGCGTGGTCGACTGGGCAGCCGGGGTCGGCTGGTCGGGCTGGGAGACCGGGGCAGGTGCGGAGGCACCGGGAGCCGAGGCGTCGGCCGTCGCGGCAGGTGCGGGCTCCTTCGGCGCGGTGCTCTGGGCGGGGACGATCCGGCCTGCGGCATCGATTTCGACGTCGACGCCCTGGTCGCCGTTGTCGATGGTCACCGACACCGGAGTCTCGGTGGCGCGGGCATAGTCGCCGAGGTAGGTCATCGCCTGGCCCGTGTCAGAGTAGCGACTCGTCGCCCCATCGAGGGACAGGTAGGTGTACCCGTCCTGGGAGACAGAGATCAGCGCACGTGGCATGTACCAGGGGTCCTTGGGAAGTCGACGGCAGGGCGGTGACAATCCTAGTGAATGAGGATGGGGCCTCCCACCGCTTTTCCGAAACCGTTATACATCTCTACGGAATCGTTGCACGTCAGGAGATCTGCGTCTCATTATGCACCTGACCGCCTGTGCGTTTGCCCCACCGCAGTGCGGGACGTTAATATGTATCTTGCTGTCTGCGCCGAGGTGCAGGCTGTGTGGTGGGTATAGCTCAGCTGGTAGAGCGCCGCGTTGTGGTCGCGGATGTCGCGGGTTCAAGTCCCGTTACTCACCCCGATGGGAAGCCCCGCGATCCGCGAGAAATCAAGGATCGCGGGGCTTCTGCCGTGTCAGGCGCCCGCCCCACCAACCCTTTGTGGTCGAAGAACCGAGGGATTTTCGCTGAATCGGCTGATTTCCCTCGGTTCTTCGACCACAACTGGGCTGCGAGTGGTGTGGTTCCTGCCCACGCCATCGACGCAGGGCTCATGTCGCGGCGTTAGGGTGAGGAATGACCGAATTCCCGCGCCTGCTCCACACCGTCCTCGACGCCGAGGACCCCCGCGACCTGGCCGAGTTCTACCGGCAGTACCTCGGACTGCACTACCGCATCGGCGACGAACCGCCGACCGACGGCAGTCCCGACGAGGCGGACTGGCTCGTCCTCGTCGACGCGGCCGGCAACCGGACGCTCGCGATCCAGCAGGTCGACGAACTCACGCCCACCACGTGGCCCGACCCGGACGTGCCCATGCAGCTGCACCTCGACTTCACAGTCCCCGATGCCGAGGCGCTGGAGACCCACCGGGAGCGCGCCGAGGCGCTCGGAGCCCGCATCCTCCTCGACCGCACCGACGATCCCGACGAACCGCTCTACGTCTTCGCCGACCCCGCCGGACACCCCTTCTGCGTCTTCGTCGCCTGACCCGCGCCTGGGATATCGCCCACGGCTCACCCCTGGGCGATGAGGTTCTGGAGGACCTGGAAGGCGACGGCGACGACGAGGGCGTTGTAGAAGAACGCGGCGATGCTGTGGAGGAGGACGATCCGGCGTGCGGGCACCCCGCAGACCTCGACGTCCGAGGTCGCGAACGACGTGCCGATCGTGTACGAGAAGTAGAGGTAGTCGAGCGTCGAGGGTGTGGTCGTCGTCGGGAACCGCAGCTCCTGCTCGTCGTTGGCCGCCTCGGTGACCTCATAGATCTCCGCGAACGCGATGTGGAGCATGAGCCACGAGAGGATGATGCCCACGCTCGCCGCGAAGAGGAGCGCCGTCTTCTCGGAGCCGGCCTCTCCCGACCCCTGGTTGACCATCGCGGTGATCGCCGCCTGGACGCCGACGATCGCGGCCAGCAGCGGCGGGATCCACAGCCACTTCGCGACCACGCGGGCCTCCTCTCGGTCACCCGTCTCGGGCAGTCGGCCCCTCCACACGACGATGAGCCCGACGACGAGGTAGCCCAGCGTCACGCACTCCCAGGCGATGAGCGCCCACAGCGCGTTCGTGAACAGGTAGAGCAGGCACATGACGACGATGACCGCCTGCGCCGCCCCGCTCGCCCACGCCCCCGTCGAATACCGTCGGGGTGGGATGGTCCGTGACGTCGAGTTCTCAGCCATGGCCCGAATATACGGCACCACGGCTTCCCAGCCGGCGGACGCGGTGCGCGTTAGAGTGAGGTGTGTCCGCCTTCGCCATCCCCCTCACCGTCGTCGGCAGCATCAACGCCGACATCACCGCGACCACCGAACGTCTGCCCGGCCCCGGAGAGACCGTCGGCGGCGGTACCCTCACGCGCAGCCCCGGCGGAAAGGGCGCGAACACGGCCGCCGCGGCCGCCCGCCTCGGCGCCCGCACCCGGATGATCGGGGCCGTCGGCACCGACCCGACGGGGACCGAGGTGATCGCCGCCCTGCGTCAGGCCGGTGTGACCGTCGACTCCATCGCCGAGGTCGACGCCGAGACCGGAACGGCGCTCATCACCGTCGACGCCCACGGTGAGAACACGATCGCCGTCTGCGAAGGCGCGAACGCCCACGTGAGCATCGACGGCCACGACTTCGCCGACGACACCGTGCTCACCCAGCTCGAGATCCCGATGACCGTCGTGTCCGCGCTCGCCCGCACCGTGCGCGGGTTCTTCGTCGTCAACGCCGCCCCCGCCCTGCCTCTGCCCGCCGAGGTGATCGACCGTGCCGACCTCATCATCGTCAACGAATCCGAGTACGCCGCGCTTCCGCAGCTGCGCTCCGCCCGCTCGGTCGCCGTGACCTCCGGGGCTAAGGGCTCGACCCTCTTCTCCCGCGGCGAGCAGATCGCCCACGCCCCCGCCCGCCGCGTCACCCCGGTGAGCACCGTCGGTGCCGGGGATGCGTTCTGTGCCGCCCTGACCATCGCCCTGCGCGCAGGGATCCCCGCCGAGGCGGCGCTGAGAACCGCGAACGCCGTCGGAGCGTACGCCGTCACCGACCCGAGTGCCAGGCCGGCGTTCCCCACCCTCGACCGCTTCCTCCGGGACGACAAGGACAGCAGATGACCGACGTCGCGACATGCACCGAGGCAGTGCCCATGCCGTTGCCCGCCCCCTCACCCTTCACCGGACTCAGTGCCTTCCCGCTCACCCCGGTCCGAGACGGACGCCTCGACGAGGATGCCTTCGCTGGGCTCATCGACCGCCTCGTCGCCGCCGGCGTCGACTCGATCGCCCCGCTCGGCTCGATCGGATGCGGGCCCTACTTCAGTCCCGAGGACCGCGCCGAGGTGGCCCGCCTGACCGTCGACCGTGCTGACGGCATCCCGGTGACCATCGGCATCGGGGCGCTGAGCACGCGTGATGTCCTCACCAATGCCGAAGCCGCCGCAGCGGCCGGTGCCGCAGCGCTTCTCCTCGCCCCCGTGAGCTACCATCCGCTCACCGAGACCGAAGTCGTCGAGCTCTTCCGGGCGGTCACCTCGGCGAGTGGTCTGCCCGTCATCGTCTATGACAACCCCACCACCACCCGCTTCACCTTCACCACCGAGCTCTACGCCCGTCTGTCCGAGATCGAGGGCATCGCGGCGATCAAGATCCCCGGACTGCCGCTCAGCCCCGCCGACTGGCAGGAACGGGTGGCAGGAATTCGGCAGGCCACCGGCGGCCGAGTCGCCATCGGCGTCTCCGTCGACGCATACGGCGCGGAGGGACTCATCGCCGGCTGCGACGCATGGTTCTCAGCGATCGGCGGGACGATCCCCGCCCCGATGCTCGCGATCACCCGCGCCATCCAGGCAGGCGAGGTCGAACGCGCCCGCGAACTCGCCGTCCTCCTCCAACCGCTGTGGGATCTCTTTGCCGCCCACGGCGGCAGCCTCCGAGTCGGGGCCGCGATCGCCGAGCACCTCGGCCTCGTCACCGGCGACTGCCTCCCGGCACCGCTCAAGGGACTGAGCACCGAGGACAAGCGCAGGGTCGCCTCGGTCGTCGACGACCTCGGCCTGAGCTGAGCCGCAGGCGACCGACCCCGGCCGCAGGCGACCGACCCCGGCCGCAGGCAACCGACCCCCGCCGCACCGAGCGGCGCGCCGCCGACGCCACGCGTTCACGCACGCGCCACCTCCGGTTCCGGGCACCGTCACCTCTCTCCATATATATGGAGTAGGCGGACACGAATCGTCCGCGCCGCCTCGACTCGGAGAACCGATGACGACAACGAAGACAGTCACCGCCGCCCTCACCGCCCTCCTCCTCACCACCGGCCTGAGCGCCGGGCTGAACGTCACAGGCGGCACCCCGGCACAAGCGGGAGAGGTGCCGGAGCCGATCACCACCTCGGCGCCGGGCGCGCAGGTCGCGCTCGGCTACCTCGGCGCGTACGAGACCGGACAGTTCGACGAGTCCGCAGCCGAGATCACCGCCGTCCACGGCAACACCGTCTTCACCGTCAACGCGCAGGCCGCGAGCGTCGACATCATCGACGCCTCTGATCCGAAGAACCCGGCCAAGGTCGGCGAGATCACCGGTTCGGGCACCGCGAACTCGATCGCGATCCGTGAGGACGGCCTCGGCGTCATCGCGCTGGAGAACGAGGACAAGACGAAGCCCGGGTCACTGATGTTCTTCGACGCGAGGACCACCTCGGCGACGGTGCTCGGAACGGTGGGCGTCGGATCCCTGCCGGACATGGTGACGATCACCCCCGACGGCAAGCAGGCCCTGGTGGCGAACGAGGGCGAGCCGGCCGGTGACTTCTCGACCGATCCGGAAGGGTCGGTGGGCATCGTCGACCTCCCCGCCGAGGTGGCCGCCCCCACCGAGGCGGATGTGCGGACCGCCGACTTCCGGGAGTTCGAGGAGGGCGGGTCGAAGACCCTGCCTGAGGGTGTGCGGGTCTTCGGCCCCAACCCCGAGGGCGACCTTCCGGTCTCCCGCAACCTCGAACCCGAGTACATCACCGTCGCAGGCGGCAAGGCGTACGCGACCCTGCAGGAGGCGAACGCGATCGCCGTCGTCGACATCGCCGCCGGGGAAGTCGAGCGGATCATGCCCCTCGGCTTCAAGGACTACGGCAAGGCCGGCAACGGTCTTGACCCCTCCGACAGGGATCCGAAGGACGCCCCGATGGTGAACATCGCGACCTACCCCGGGCTCAAGGGCGCGTATATGCCCGACACCGTCTCGACGTTCTCCGCCGGCGGCACCGACTACCTCGTCACCGCGAACGAAGGCGACTCCCGTGAGTGGGGCGACTTCGTCGACGCGGCCAGGGTCAAGGATCTCGGCGGCGACGGCCTCGCCCCCGTGTGCGAGACCTCGCCGTTGGCCGACAGCCTCGGGGATGACGAACTGGGTCGCCTCAACGTCATCACCGACCTCGGACTGAGCGAGGACGGGAGCTGCTATGAGGAGCTCTACGCGTTCGGAGGCCGGTCGTTCTCGATCTGGACGACCGACGGCACGCTCGTCGCCGACTCCGGCGATGAGTTCGAGCAGATGACCGCGAAGGCGATCCCGCAGTTCTTCAACTCCAACCACACCGAATCCAACCTCGAGGGCCGCAGCGACGACAAAGGACCCGAGCCCGAGGCGCTGACGATCGGCCAGGTGGGGGAGACGACGTACGCGTTCGTCGGCTTCGAGCGCATCGGCGGCATCGCCGTCTACGACCTCAGCGACCCGCAGAGCCCGGAGTTCGCGACCTACTTCAACAACCGCGACTTCTCCGTCTCCGTCGAGGATGAGATCGACGGTGCCGCGGATCCGGCAGGCCTGCTCTCGAAGGCCGGCGATCTCGGCCCTGAGGGCATCACGTTCCTCAGCGCGGGGGAGTCCCCGACCGGGGAGGCCGCGCTCGTCATCGGCAACGAGGTCTCCGGCACGACGAGCCTCTACTCGGTCGACGACCTCACCGAAGGCGGCGGCGATTCGGATGCCCGGGCCGACGCTGACGGAGGTGCCGGGGCCGAGGCTGACGGAGGTGTGGGGGCCGATGAGAATGCTGGCGCCGAGGCGGACGCCGGTTCGAGGGCAGACACCGATGCCGGCGATGGCAGTGATGCGAGGGCGAGCGATGACGCGGACGCGGGCACCGGCGCGGATGCCGACACGGCCGATTCGCGCGGGTCCGGTGCGAACGACTCCGATGCGAAGGACTCTGACCCGAAGGGCGGCAGCGCCGGCGGTGTCTCGGCAGGGTCTGAGGGATCCGCCGCCGCCGACGATGAGAACGCCGGATCGCTGCCGCGCACCGGTGCCGACCTCGGTCAGTACCTTCTCATCGGCGGGGTCGCGGCCGGGCTCATCGCCCTCGGCGTCGTCGCCTTCCTCGTCACTCGGAGACGCTGAGCCGACGTCCCGGCGAGGACGTCGCTGGGCGTCCCCGCGGAGACGCCCAGCGGATCAGTCGATCTGACCGATGGGCTCGCGCTTCTCGGCCTGGAACTGGTCCTCCGCGCGTCCGCGCGCCCAGTAGGCCGAGATCGACAGCGACTCGCGGGGAACCTCGCGCTCCTTGAGGATGCGGCGGATCGCCTTGATCGTCTCCCGCTCCCCGTGGGCGAAGACCTGTGGGGTTCCCTCAGCCCAGTCGAGGTCGCGGACGGCGGCGATGAGCGCCTCGTCGTCATCGACCCAGGTCATCGTCATCCCTGCGGGAACCTCGGGCAGCAGACGGTCCTCGGCGTGGGGGACATTCGCGATGATGTGTCCGGTCGCCGCAGCGTCCATCTCCTCGAGCGCGGAACTCACCGCGGGGATCGCCGTGTGGTCGGCGATGAGCAGGTGCCAGGGAGCGTCCGGGTCGGGTCGGTAGGCGCCGCCGGCCCCCATCGCCACGAGCGTGTCACCCGGGGCCGCGGTCCGCGCCCACGGGCCGGCGATGCCCTCGTCTCCGTGGACGACGAAGTCGATCGTCAGCTGCCGATTCTCCCTGTCCATCTCGCGCACCGTGTACGTGCGGTTGCGCGGCAGCCTCTCGGGGGAGTGCTCGCGCAGTTCGGCGAGATCGTAGGGCGGGGTGAGTCCGTGCCGGGGGTCGGCGAAGATGATCTTGACGTACTTGTCCGTGGCGTCGTTGTCCCTGATCGCGTCGAAGCCCTCACCGCCTGCGGTGATGCGGATGAGATTGGGCGTGACCGCCTCGGTCGCGGTGACCGTGAGGATCGCCTGGGGGCGTTCGGGTCGCTTCGTGCGGGCAGGGGCGTCAGTCGTCATCGGAGACCTTTCGTTCGCGTTCGGTTAGGTTTACCTTAGCAAACAGGGGCGGTCGGCCCGTGCGCGTGAGCGAGGCACCCCACGAGCACGGCCTCCCACGCAGCCGAGGCCCGCCGACCCGCGGCCCCTACGAGGTCTGATCGGCGAAGTCGTCGCGGACTCGCCGCAGACCGCGCAGGTCGAGGTTCCGCAGCTCCTTCGGGGAGTCGACGATCTCGACGTCGGGCAGTGCCGAACCGCTTCCGGCGCATCCCATCGTGTCCTCGGGGTCGAGGAGGACGACGCGCTTGCCCTCGCCCTCGAGCCGACGCAGCGCTTCGACGATCATCCGGCGGGCCACCTCGTTGATCGAATACACCCGGCGCATGTCGAGGGCGAAGACGTCGACGGCGTCATCGGGCGCGGCGATCTCCCGCATGACGTTCTCCGCCCCGGCCCACTGGATGAGGCCCTGGAGGCTGACGATGCGGACCATGTCGCCCTTCGCGTCGACGAAGCGGCGGTCGCGGCGGATGATCGAGCGTGCCGGTTCGGGCGCATTCATGATGTGGAGGCCGAGGTCGGCCGAGAGCGAACGGAAGATCTTCGCCCCGCGCACACTCGTGCCGTGCCGATCGAGCCGGGGCGAGAACGTCGCGATGCCGAGCTGACCGGGCAGGACGCCGAAGAGCCCGCCGGAGACGCCGCTCTTGGCAGGCACCCCGACCTCGGTCATCCAGTCACCGGCGGCGTCGTACATCCCGCACGTCATCATCACTCCGAGCACCTGCCGGTTGACACGCGGCGAGAGCACCTGCTCGCCCGTGAGCGGGTTCGTGCCCCCGCCGGCCAAGGTTGCCGCCATGATCGCCAAGTCCTTGACGCTGACGAGGACTGAGCACTGGTTGATGTAGCCGTGGACCACCTCGTCGGGGTCGTCGGTGATGACCCCGTAGGAGCGGAGCATGTTCGCGATCGCGATGTTGCGGTACGCCTCACCGAGTTCTCCTGCCGCGATGTGCTCGTCGATGCGCAGCTGGCGGCCGGCGAAGCGTGAGAGACCGGCCCGGACGATCTCCGTGCGCTCGGCCAGGGTGGCGTCCTTCCCGCCGAGGAGGGCGTGGACGGTGAGCGCTCCGGCGTTGATCATCGGGTTGAGCGGTCTGCCCGAGGATTTGTCGAGGGAGAGCTCGTTGAAGGCCTCACCGGTGGGTTCGACGCCGACCTTGTCGAGGACGGCGGGCAGGCCGAGCGCTTCGAGCGCGAGACCGTAGATGAAGGGCTTCGACATCGACTGGATCGAGAACTCGAAGTCCGCGTCCCCCGAGTCGTATTCGACCCCGTCGAGGGTGGAGATGCAGATCGCGAGCTTCGTCGGGTCGGCGGATGCGAGGTCGGGGATGTAGTCGGCGGTGGCGCCGCTGAGATCGTAGCGATGACGCTCGAGCGACGCGTCGAGGAAATCGGGGATCGGTGATCGCATGGCACCTCCTGTCGTCGGTTCGGGGTCCGCGAGGGCTGCGACCCGACTGCCATTCTCACACACTGGTGCGTCCCGGCAGTGTGGGATCGCCCACCCCGGACCAGGTGGGCCCGGGAATGCACGACGCCCCCGCACGGACGGACCGTGCGGGGGCGGGGGAGCGGGTCAGCCCTGAGACCCGGGCCGAGCGCTCAGCGTCTCATGAGCATTCGCCTCAGGGAACGTCGGGCCGGTTGCGGGGATCGCGTGGATCGACCGATCCGTCGGGTCGGTGCGTCTGCGGGCGGTCCGAGCCGGGGTCTCCCGGGCGGACATCCGGACCGGGTCCGGAGCGGAAGTCAGGACGCGTTCCCGGGTTGCGTCCATCGGTGCCGATCGCACGGTCGGCGGCGTCGCGGGCACCCTTGATCTTGTCGCTGTACTTGCCCTTCGTCAGCGAATCCGCGGCACCTGCCGCCTTGTCGAGCACCTGATCGCTGAACTTCTCCATCTTCTCGGAGTTGAGCTTCTCACGGACCTTGGGGTCGTTGGCGAGGTTCTTCGCCTTGTTGAGGAACTTGTCGAAAGCCATGGTGGCGCCCTTCTTCACAGGTGTGGTTCACAGATGTGATGGTCAGCACCGATCGTAGACTCACAGACTGAGTCGGTCCTGGCAAACGCCTCCGACGCAGCTTGGGAGGCTCGGTTCGGTCGGCGGCCCGCGGACCGGTGGTTCCCGGGTCCTATCTCGCCGAGGTGTACCGCAGCGCCGCCTGGACCCGGGACTCGACGCCGAGCTTCGTGAGCACCCGGGAGACATGGGTCTTCACCGTCGCCTCGGAGATCCCGAACTCCCGGGCCAGGGTCCGGTTGTTCTTCCCCTCGGCGATCCCCGCGAGGACCTCGAGTTCACGGTCGGTGAGATCGTCGGGCAGGGCGGACGGCTCGGACTCCTGCCCCGCAGGTTCAGCCGGCAGCGTCGAGAGCATCGCGACGACGCTCGCGGTGACCTCGGGTGAAAGCACGGTGTCCCCGGCCGCGGCCCGGAGCACCGCGTCGATGAGTTCCTCGGCCGAGGCGTTCTTGAGGAGGAAGCCGGCGGCACCGGCACGCAGCGCCGCGAGGATGACATCGTCGAGTCCGAAGGACGTGAGCATGAGCACCGCAGGCCCCGTGCCCCGCAGCGCGCGTGCCGCAGCGACCCCGTCGAGGACGGGCATGCGCACATCCATGAGGACGATGTCGGGCCGCAGCGCCCCCGCCATGCTCACGGCGACCGCACCATCGGCGGCCTCGCCGACGACGGTGATCTCCGGTGAGGTCTCGAGCACCATGCGGATGCCTGCCCGCACAGCGCCGTGGTCATCGGCGATGAGGACGGTGGTCATGGGGTCGACTCCTCATCGTTCGCCGAGGCGGTGGCGGGCCGGGCCGGGCGTGCGGGCAGGCCGATGGTGGCACGGAAGCGTCCCGCCTCGAGAGTGAAGTCCGCGGTGCCGCCGAGGCGGTGGAGGCGGCGGACGATGTTCTCCAGTCCCCGTCCCGCACCGATGAGTTCGGCGGTGGGGACAGCGGGGGAGGCGACGGGGTTGGAGACGGCGAGGGTGCCGGGCTTCTCTACGGTGATCGTCAGCTCGCTGGGCTCGGCGTGTTTGACGACGTTGGCGACGAGTTCCGCGAAGACCGGGCGCAGCGCCTCCTCTTCGTCGGCGTCGAGCGTGCCGAGGGCCTCCTCTCCGTTCACGGTGACGCCGATTCCGCGGGCGAGGGCGAGCGTCTCGGTCACCGACGCCGCCGGGTCGGGAATGCCGGTGTCCGCACTGAGGACGTCGATCATCCGGCGCAGCTCGCCGAGCGCCCGGTCGGCCGAGGCGTGGATGGTCGTGAGCACCCGGGCCCGCACCGCCTCATCGTCGGTCGCGAGCGCAGCCTGTGACTGGAGGGCGATCGCGGAGATGTGCCCGGCGACGAGGTCGTGGAGGTCCTCGGCGGCAGCGGCGCGCACCTTCTGCTCGGCCAGGCGGGCGCTCACCTCGGCGGTGCGGTTGGCGAGGGCGGCCACCTGCGTCTGCGCATCGGCCCGGGAACGTTCGGCCTCGGCCCGGGCCCACTCGGCTTCGGCGGTGTTCCGGTGCTCACGGACGCTGCTCGCCCACAGGGCGGGCAGGAAGACGATGAGCGCGGCGAGCAGGGAGTACTCGAAGGCCGCGGGCACCTCGGCGCCGAGGGCGAAGGCGAGGAGACCGGTGAGGACGGTGGCGGCCCCGGCAGCCAGGGACACGGACCTCGCGACGGGACGCGGAGCGTGGCCGACGAGGGCGAAGACGAGCTGGAAGATCAGCCAGAGGGCGAAGGTGTGGCCTCCGGCGAGGACGTCGATGCCGAGACCGGCGAGGATGCTCACCGTCGAGACGAGGACCCGGGAGGCGAAGAGAGTGCCGACGAACCCGCAGAGGACGAGAACCGGCTGCGCGATGGCTTCGGGGACGACGTCGACGTCGAACCACCGGCCCTCGGGGCCGAGGACGATGAAGAGGACGCCGATGCTGCTGAGCACGATCGCGGTGACGAGGTCCTCGACGTCGACCGTCGGGAGCCCCGGCACGCGGATGCGCCTGGGGGAGGGCCTCGCGGAGGACATGACCGCAGTCTACTGACGCCGACGCCGGTGCGGATCATCCCAAAGTTGCATACCCGGATGCGACTTTCTCCCGACGCGCACCTCGAGGTCGCGTTCCTAGCCTGAGGGCATGACCTCCACCCATGAGCATCGTCCCGCCGAGGCGGCACGGGCGACGACCGCGTCCGGCTTCTTCAGCGGTCCGGCCGAGCTCCTCGAGTTCGTCCTCCCCATCGTCGCAGCCCAGGTGCTCTCGGCCACTCCCGCCCAGACCGGAGCGCTGCTCGCCGTCCAGTTCCTCGTCTCCCTCCTCGTGAGGCCGGTGGCCGGAGTCCTCGTCGACCGCGCAGGGAGTGAGCGGGGCACGCTTCTGCTCGCGGCTGCCGGGGCGGGATGCGGTGGGCTCTCCTTCGGCCTCTACGCCGCCGCGACCACCTTGCCCCCGGCCTTCGCCGCCGCTGGTCTCGGCGGCCTCGGCGGCGCGTACTTCTGGGTGGCGGTCCGCGCCCACATCGCCTCACGCATCGACTCCGGAGACGACCGCTTCGCCGCACTCATGGAGAGCGAGTCCTCCGGCGCGTGGATCGCCTTTCTCGCCGGCATCCCGCTGTTCCAGATCGCCGGAGCACAGGCGATGTTCCTCGCCTGCGCGGCCTCGTGCTTCGTCGCCGGTGTCCTCCTCGCGCTCACTGCCCTCACCGGCTCCGGCCGGCTCACCGGCACCGACCGCCTCGTCGCGAGACCCCTCACGCCGGTCGACGCTCGGAACCTGTTGCGGTCCCTACGCCGAATCCTCGTCCTCGCCGGCGTCGTCGCCTTCGCCGAAGGCATCGTCTCCCTCCTCCTCATCCTCCACCTCATCGGGCAGCTCGGCTTCGACCTCGGGGCGATCGCGCTCGTCTATCTGCCCGGGGCGATCGTGCTCAGCATCGCCCCGAAGCCGTTGCACCGACGTGTCCGCCGGGTGCCTCCGCACCGGATCCTGCTCGTCGGTCTCGGCTGCTCCGCCGTGTTCGCCGCGGCACTGGTCGCCCGACCCGGCCCTGTGGCCCTCGCGGTGCTCTGGATCCTCTCCGCCCTGTGCTTCTCGCTGCTCGTCCCCCTGCTCGAACGTCTCGTCGCCGAGGTCTCCGGTGGGCACGCGGGTCGCGGATTCGGGTGGTACCAGAGCGCGGACCTCCTCGGCTCTGCAGCAGGTGCCCTCGCCGCCGGTCTCCTCTTCGGAGCGGGACTGTGGGAGGTCGCGACGATCGGGGCGGGGCTCCTCCTCGTCGTCTCCGGCGTCCTCGGCCGGCGCAGCCTCCGGTCCTTCGCAGCCGTCGCGACAGCACCCGAGCACACTCCACCACCACAGCACCATGATCAGGGAAAGGGGCTGAGCCCAGCCATGAAGAGAACCGCCACCACCCTAGCCGTCCACCTCGGCATCTACGCCGTCGCGCAGATCGTCTTCGCCGTCGTCGCCCAGAGCTGGCCGTGGGAGGTGATCACGGGAGGGACCTCGGTGACGACCCTGCTGACGTGGAACGCCGAGGGCTCGCAGCTGCAGAGGCTGGTCGGGTCGGTCTCACGCATCTGGACCATCGTCGTGCTCGTCGACATCGTCTGGTCCGGCTACCGGATGCTCGTGCCCAAAGAGCGGACCGAGCCCACAGAGGAGTGAGCGCCTCAGCGCAGCATGACTCCGGAGCCGTGGAGGCTGACCCGCAGGCCGTCGTCGGCGGGTTTGATGTCGGTGAGCTCGAGTCCCGCGGGCAGGGTCTCGAGGTCGATGACGATGTCGGAGATCGCCGAGGTGAGGAACCCGGGAAGGGTCGAGAGGTCGACCTGCGCGGAGCCGAGCTGCAGCGTCGTCGCCGAGACGAGGATCCGCCGCGCCTCCGCACGGGTGTCGATGCCGATGCGCACGTCCTGGCCGAGCAGGGAACCCGTGAGGACGAGTCCGCTGGCACTGCTGTCGAACGCCATCCCGTCGGGCAGAGACGCCTTCTCCTTCGCCAGCCGGTCGATCGTCGTCAGCGGGATCGTCGCTTCGGCGTCGACCGTGCCGACCGGACGCGAGGAGTCGGTGGGGACGTCGAAGAGCTTCGCGTCGACGTTCGTGAAGTCGATGCCCTCGTAGGTGGCCTTGGCCGCGGTCACCCGCACCGCATCGAGACGACCGGCGGCGAGCTGGGTGAGGACGGGGAAGCCCTCGACGTCCACCTCGGTCTCACCGTAGGATTTCAGGCCCTCGGCGATGCGCTGTTCGGTGAGACTGTCGACGATCCTGTCGGCGGCGATCGCGCCGACGATGAGGGTGAGGACGACGACGATCCCGGAGACGATGAGGGTTCTGCGGCGGCTGCGGGGGCGGGCGTACTCGCGGGTCGTCATGGCCTCCATTGTTCCATCGCGCACGCCTAGGATGGGGTCATGGACTCGACTCGCACGCAGAACATCAGGACTCTCTCAGCCCGTCTCAACTCGTTCCACTCGTCCATCTACTTCTCCGAGACCGTGGGCCGCTCGTTTGCCGAGCTCGGCCTCGAACCCGGAGTCGAGGCGAATATGGCCGCCCGATCGGCCCCGATGGGCCGCGTCACGGCAGGGGCCGTCGCCGGGACCTTCTCCAACTACTCGCCCGAGTTCATCGCCACCATCGTTCCCCGCGTGTGGGACGTCGTCTCGCCCGACGTCATGGTCTCCGCCCGCTTCGACGCCGTCTCCCTCTACTTCGAGGAGCTCTTCGGGACCCGGGACGACATCGCCCTGCTCACCGAGGCGGCCACCGAACTCACCACCACACTGACCCCGGTGCGGGCGGACCTCGACTTCTCCGGGCGGGCGCTCGCCGCCGCGACGGCCGATGCCGTCGACGCCCACACCCCGGCGACTGCTTTCGAAGCTCTGTGGGACACCGCCACGGTGCTGCGCGAGTTCCGCGGCGACGGTCACGTCGCCGCCCTCGTCACTGCGGGCGTCTCCGGCATCGAGGCGCTCCTCCTCGACGTCGCCACGGGTGCGGGTTTCAGACCGCGCGCGGCCCAGAAGACCCGAGGGTGGAGCGACGAGGCCTGGCAGTCGGCGCAGGAGAGCCTCGCCGAGGCGGGGCTGATCACCCTCGGCACGGACGAGCGCGGGTACCCGCTGCCGGAGATCACCGACGCGGGACGACAGCTCAAAGAGGAGATCGAGATCCTCACCGACGGCACCGTGACCGCAGCGTGGGCGCGGCTGAGCGACGAGCAGATCGCCGCACTCGTGTCCCCGAGCCGCACCCTGGTCAAGGTCTTCGCCCAGGCAGGCGCCTTCCCGGCCTCGATCTTCGCCCAGCCGGCGAAGAAGACGAGCTAGGCCCCCGCCGCCGAACCGGGTGCCGTCGAGGCATCGGACTCATCGTCGGCGGAGAAGGCGGCGACCACCTCGGCGGCGATCGCCTTCGCCTCATCCGAGGTCGGACCAGCGGAGGAGAAGACGGCGCGACGGTAGTAGGCGAGTTCGACGATCGAATCGCGGATGTCTCCGAGCGCACGATGTCCGCCGCGCTTCTCCGGCGCCTGGAAGTACGCGCGCGGGAACCACTGCTTGGCGAGCTCCTTGATCGAGGAGACGTCGATGATCCGGTAGTGGAGGTAGTCGACGAGCTCGGGCATCTGCTTGCTGAGGAACACCTTGTCCGTGCCCACCGAGTTCCCGCCCAACGGCGCCTTCCCGGCCTCCTTGACATGCGACTTCACATAGTCGAGGACCTGTGCCTGGGCGTCGGCGACGGTCGTTCCCGCATCGAGTTCGGTGATGAGGCCCGAGGAGGTGTGCATCTGGTTGACGAAGTCATTCATGTTCTCCAGCGCCTGCGCCGAGGGCCGGATGACGATGTCGACGCCCTCGTCCAGGGGCCTCAGTTCGAAGTCGGTGACGATCGCGGCGATCTCGATGAGTTCGTCGCGCGCCTCGTCGAGGCCGGTCATTTCGCAGTCGATCCACACAATTCTGTCGTTGCTCACCCTGCAAGCTTATACGTCGCCCTCACCCGAGAGCCCTGCGGTGGTGTGGTCGACGACACACGCTGAGTGCATCCGCAGAGCCCGTCCCAGCTCAGTGGCCTAAACTTGTGCTGTCGTCTGCCCACACGGGCGGACAAGGATATTCGCGAGTTGAGGAGAAGGTTCCCGCGTGCGTTACACACTGGCTGTGATTCTCATGGTGGTCGGTGTCGTCGTCGCCGGCCTCGGGCTGCTGCAGAAGACCCTGTGGGCCCCTGACGACACGATCACCGCCACGACGCAGATCGACGGCTCGGCGCCCGCCGTCGTCGTCGACCCGGGGATGCTCAATCTCTACGAGACCCCGGCGACGCTCACCGCTGAGGGCACCGGCGACCTGACGATCGCCCAGGCTCCGATCGAGAGCATCGACGCGTGGATCGGCGATTCCGCCGCCGCGCGCATCACCGGCCTCGCCTCCGAGGGCGGCCTCACCGTCGAACCCAAGGACGGCGCCGAAGAGGTGCCCAACCCCGCCGGGGCCGACCTGTGGGAGGCGGAGACGACCGGCAGCGGCACCGTGAGCCTCGACTGGGACGCCGAGGCGAACCGCACCGGGTTCCTCATCGTCGGCTCCGGACAGCCGGGCGAGGTCAGCTCCGTGACCCTGTCGTGGCCGAGCAATGCGGCGACCCCGTGGGCGATCCCGCTGATGATCGGCGGCGGCGTGATCTTCCTCATCGGGCTCGTCCTCCTCTTCCTCGGGCGCCGCACCGCCAAGCGCGAAGCCGACCGGCGTCAGGCCCGCCAGGACCGTCGTCGCAAACTCGCCGAATACGGCACCGCCTTCGCCATCGTCCCCGTGCTCGCGCTCAGCGCGTGCGGACCTGAAGAGCTGCCGAAGCCCGAACCCTCGGCCGCGCCGACGACCCCGATGGCCGGGGTGAGCAGCACGCAGGCCGAGCGCATCCTCGGTGCCGTCGCCGACGGTGTCGCCGCCGCCGACAAGGACCTCGATGCGAAGGCGCTCGAGGAGCGGGCGACCGGTCCCGCCCTCGACCAGCGCGGGGCCGCCTACGCGGTGAAGAAGAAGGTCAAGGACCACGACCTTCCCCCGGCCGTGGCCGCCGACGACATCGTCGTCAACTACACCGCCGCCACCGACACCTGGCCGCGGGTCACCAGCCTCATCACTTCGGCCGGCGATGCCACTCAGCTCCTCGTCCTCACCCAGGAGGATCCGCGCTCGGACTACAAGCTGTGGTCGCAGACGCGGCTCGTCCCCGGCACCGAGCTGCCGGAGATCGCCGACGCCCGGCAGGGCTCGCCGCTGCTGGACGCCGAGGCGGACGGGTATGCGAAGACCCCGAAGCAGACCATCGCCGACTACGCGAAGGCGCTCGGATCGGGTGCCGACTCGAAGGAGGCGAAGAGCTTCGAAGCCGACGACTTCGCGAAGTCGATCTGGGCCAACCAGAAAGAGCAGCGCAAGAGCGCCGAGGCGGGCAAGGCGAGCGTGAAGTTCTCCTACGATCCGGGCAACCAGATCGTCGCACAGGGCACTGCCGGCGACGCCGCAGTCGTCACCGGCGTCATCGAGGCGACGTCGACGATCACACCCCAGTCCGAAGGAGGACGGACCGGGACGCTGACGCTGAGCACCCCGCAGAAGGAGCTCACCGGAGAGTCGAGCACCCAGAAGCCGGTGTCGACCTCGACGTATCAGGTGCTCACGTTCCTCGTGCCGAAGGACGGCAAGGTCCGACTCATCGGCGGACTCGAAACCCTCAGCGGAGCCAAGCTCGGCTGACCAGCCACCAGAAGGAGATCCCGTGTCACTCGATCCCACACAGGACGCCGGCCCCCAGGAGGGGCTCGACCTCTCCGCGGTCCGCAGCAGGAATCTGCCTGCCGACGAGCAGGCGGGCGCCGGCGATCCGAACGCCGTGCCGCTGCCCTCGCTCGTCCTCGACGTCGACGAAGCCGTCTTCAACGATGTCGTGGCACTGTCCGATCGCGTGCCCGTCGTCATCGACCTCGGATCCCCGGCCGCCCCGGAGAGCACCCAGCTCACCGCGGTCCTCGAACGCCTCATCTCCTCCTACGGCGGTCGCCTCGTGCTCGCGAAGGTCGACATCGACGCCAACCCGCGCCTACACCAGGCATTCGGAGTCCAGGCGGCACCGACGGTCGTCGCCGTCATCAAGGGCCAGCCGGTTCCCCTGTTCCAGGGACCGCTGCCCGAGCCGCAGATCGCCGCGTACCTCGAGGAGATCCTCAAACTCGCCGCTGAGAACGGGGTGAACGGCCGCGCCGTCGTCGGCGGTGCCGAGCCGGAGCCTGCGGGTCCGAAGCACCCGGAGGCCGAAGCCGCCCTGGCCGAGGGTGACTTCGACACCGCCGAGTCCCTGTTCAAGGCCGCGCTCGCGGAGTCCCCGGCCGATGACGAGGCGAAGTTCGGCCTCGCCCGCGCAGGGCTGGGCCGCCGCCTCATCGACGCCGACCCGGCCGAGCTCATCGCCGCCGCCGACGCCGACCCGAAGGACGTCGATGCCGCGATGGCCGCCGCCGACGCCCAGGTCGTCACCGGCGATCCCGCCGGTGCGTTCTCCCGGCTCATCTCCCTCATCCGCACGTCGACGGGAGACCAGAAGGAAGCCCTGCGCCTGCGGGTCCTCGACCTCTTCGAGATCGTCGGACCCGACGATCCGGCCGTGGCCAAAGCACGCACATCACTGATGAGGGCATTGTTCTGATCCAGATAGTCCGTCTCACCACAGCCATCCTGTTCGCGATCGCCGCGGCGATCCTCGCAGTGCTGGTCGGCTCCGCGCTGTCCGTCGTCGGCACCGACGAGGTCACGGAGACCGAGGCCTTCGAGGTCTCCGACGGGTCGTACGCCGTCGTCCTCGACCAGGCGGTCGTGCCGTACTCGGGCACCGACGTCACCATCGAGGCCCGCAACTCGCAGGGCAAGGAACTGTTCCTCGGCACCGCCAACGGCGTCGACACCGACAGCTTCCTCGACGGGGTCTCGCAGGTCCAGATCAGCGACGTCGACTTCCCGGACCAGGCGACCCACCGGTCGCTGCCCGGCGATCCCGCCCCGGCAGCCGACATCGCCGGACGCGACTGGTGGACGAGCCGGGAGACCGGCCAGTCGGTGGCGAAGACCTTCGACCTCGACGCCGATCCGCAGATGCTCGTCATCGCCCCGGCGGCCGAGGGGGAGAACCTCGACGGCACGACCGTGCAGCTGAAGATGCGCGTCGAGGGCGTGCTCGCCCTCAGCCTCATCGGACTCGCCGTCGCGATCATCTTCGCCGGCTTCTCCGCGTACTTCTTCCTCCGCTGGTGGAACGCGCGCATCCGGCCGCGGAAGAAGGAGGGCCCCGGCACGCCCAGCGACGAGGCGGGCGACGGGACCCGGGGCAGGACGAAGACGACGATGACGGACAGGGCGAAGGCCGCGGTCAAGGGCCGCTCGAAGCCGGAATCGAAAGCGGACGCCGAACCGGAGACGCAACCGGCGACCGACGCCGCACCCCCGACCGAGGGAGAACCGCCTCGGCGACGCTCCCGGCGTGGTGCACGCACCCGCGCCGCCACGGCCCTGACCCTGACCACGGGACTGGCCCTGAGCGGATGCGCGGCGCTCCCCGTCGCCCAGCCGCACACCCCGAACGTCACCCCCTACGAGCGCACCGCGGTCCGCCCGGGCGAGGCCGGGGACTTCATGACCGCCTACACGGAGTCCCTCGACAAGATCCTCGCCGACAAGGGGGAGGGCCTCGAGTCGATCCAGGGTGCCCCGCTCATCGACCGCACCCGCGCGCAGATCCAGATCGCGGAGAAGACGAAGCAGAAGCTGCGGGCGCCGAACTTCACCGAGGTCGTCGCCGGGGGACCGAGCTTCGAGCAGTACCCGATGTGGTTCTATGCCCTCGGCACCACCGATGGGGACGAGAAGCTCACCCAGGTCCAGCTCGCCACCCGCGAATCCGCGTCGACACAGCCGATCGTCCGCTCCGCCGTCTTCATCCCCGCCGATCAGGCGCCGACCCTCCTCGCCGACGCGAACGGCGCTGTCGAGGTCGCCCCGAAGGCGTTCTCGGAGTCGATGACCACCTCCGCCGATGAGGTCGCGTCCTACCTCGCCGACGGCAAGGCGGACAAGGTCAAGGGGCTCGACCAGGGCGGCTTCAAGTCCTTCCGGGACTACCTCGGCGGGCTGCGCGACAAGGACTCCGGCTTCGACGAGGTGAATGCCGAGTGCAAGCCCTACACCGAGTTCGACTTCGCTTCGATGACGCTGACGACGGAACAGGGGGCGCTCGGCATGGGCGAGGTCCGCTGCACGCTGACGATCAAGGTTCCCGAGGACTACTCGCTCGACCTCGGTGACACGATCGAAGCGGTGAAGACGAACGACAAGGACGGCAACACCGTCAAGGTCGACACCGCACAGCCCTACGTCATCATGCAGAACGGTGAGGAGCTCACCGCCGTCGCCTCCGACTGGGACATCCTCTCCTCGCGGATCGAGTGAGGCAGCATCGAGTGAGGTCGCGGGGCCCCGCAGCCGTAGGGCGGCGTGACCTCGCGGCCCTCGCGCTCAGCGGACGGCGGGGGCCTCTGCGCCGCGCACGCGTCTGCCCACCCGGATGAGCCACCACAGGCCGATCACGGGGAGGACGAGGGGGATGAAGCCGTAGCCGATGCCGAAGCTCGACCACACCGAGGGCTTGGCGAAGTCCTCGGGGTGGGTGAAGCTGAGGATGCCGACGACGATGACGCCGGCGAACTCGATGAGGCATGCGGCGATCGCGATGCGGTGGGTGACACGGCTGCCGATGACGAAGCAGACGGTCGCGACGATGTAGACCAGCGCTGCGAAGACCGAGAGCGAATACGCGACCGGGGCGACGTCGAACTCGCGGATGACCTGGTAACCGGCCCGCGCGGTCGCCGAGAGCGCGAAGATCCCGTACACCGCGGTGAGCGCGCGCCCTGGACCCGAGTGCATCGCCGAGTACGGGGAACGCGGGGAGGGGCGGCGGATGGTGCCTCTGTTCACAGCCAAATCTGGTCCATTCTCTCGATCATGACGATCACCGTCAGTCCTGCCGCGGCGAGCACGCCGGGACCCCACCGGGAGAGTTCGGCGAACGCCCAGAACCCGGCGAGGGCCATGACGAGGATCGCCGTGATGACGTAGCCGAAGTAGAGGAGCGGATCGACGTCGTGCGTGCCGCCGAAGGTGACGATGGAGACGACGAGTTCGACGATGAGGAGGAGCAGGAGGAGGGCCGCAACCCCGAGCAGGAGCTTCCCAGCCGGGCGGTTGCGGATCGTCTCGACGATCGACCACACGGTGAGCACGGCCGCGACGGCGTAGAGCACGAGGGTGAGAACGGTGAACACCCGATCAAGTCTAGTCACCGCACCGGGCAGGCACCCACCCTCTCAGCCCGCGCTCACGGGTGAGATCGGGCACGGATCCTGGCCCGGGGAGCGGGCGTGGACCTAAAATGGTGCGCGTGCCGATCTACCTTGACCACGCAGCGACTTCGCCGATGCCCCAGGCTGTGCTCGACGTCTACGCGACCGAGTTGAGCCGCCGGGCCAACCCCTCGGCGCTGCACGCCGTCGGCCAAGCAGCGCGGATGCGGCTCGAGACCGCCCGCGACGACATCGCCCGGGCACTCGGGGCCACGAGCTCCTCCGAGGTCGTCTTCACCTCCGGCGGCACGGAGGCCGACAACCTCGCCGTCAAGGGCCTCTACCTCTCCCGCAACGACGGCTCGTTCGCCTCGCCCACGCGCCCGCGCGTGCTCACCTCGGCGATCGAGCACCATGCGATCCTCGACTCGGTCGAGTGGCTGGAGTCCCTCGGCGCCGAGGTCGTCGTCCTTCCCGTCGACGCCGAGGGCCGACTCGACCTCGCCGCCGCCGAGGCGGAGCTGCGCCGCGACCCCGAGCGCACGGCACTGGTCACGGTCATGGCCGCGAACAACGAGATCGGCACGATCCAGCCGATCGCCGAGATCGGAGCAATCGCCCGCGAACTCGGCATCCCCTTCCACATCGACGCCGTCCAGGCGCTCGGGCAGATCCCGCTCGACTTCGCAGGCCTCGGGGCGAGCGCGATGACGATCACCGCGCACAAGATCGGCGGCCCCGTCGGCATCGGTGCGCTCCTCCTTGACCGCACTGCCGCTCCGACCCCCGTCCTCCACGGCGGCGGACAGGAGCGGGGCGTGCGTTCGGGCACGCTCGACGTCGCCGGCGCGATCGCCTTCGCCGCCGCGGTCGACCTCGCCACGGCCGACCTCGGGGCCCGGGCGGCGGGATTCGCGCGGCTGCGCGACCGCCTCATCTCAGGCGTCGAGGAGACGATCGACGGCGCCCGCCTCTCCGGTCCCCGCGGGGATGGGCGGCTGCCCGCCAACGCCCACTTCACGTTCGCCGGCTGCGAAGGCGACTCGCTGCTCTTCGGCCTCGACGCCCGTGGGATCGCGACGTCGACCGGTTCGGCCTGCTCGGCCGGCGTCTCCCGTCCCTCCCACGTGCTCATGGCGTGCGGAATGGACGAAGATGTCGCCCGGTCGGCGCAGCGCTTCAGCCTCGGCCACGCATCGACGGAGGACGACGTCGACGCCGTGCTCGCCGTCCTCCCCGAGGTCGTCGAGCAGGCTCGCCGGGCCGGAATGGTCTCGGCCACCCCACGATGGAAGCAGGAGAGCGCATGAGGGTGCTCGTCGCCATGTCCGGCGGAGTCGACTCCGCCGTCGCCGCCGCCCGAGCCGTCGATGCCGGCCACGAGGTCGTCGGCGTCCACCTCGCGCTGTCCCGGATGCCCGGCACCCTGCGCACCGGGTCGAGGGGCTGCTGCACAATCGAGGACTCCCGCGACGCCCACCGGGTGGCGGGCATGCTCGGCATCCCCTTCTACGTGTGGGACTTCTCCGAGCGGTTCAAGGAGGACATCGTCGATGACTTCATCGCCGAGTACGCCGCCGGCCGCACCCCGAACCCGTGCATGCGCTGCAACGAGCGGATCAAGTTCGCCGCCCTCCTCGACCGGGCCCTCGCGCTCGGCTTCGACCGGATCGCGACCGGCCACTACGCCGAGGTGGTCCGCGACGCCGAGGGCCGTCCCGAACTCCACCGGGGCGAGGATCTGCTCAAAGACCAGTCGTATGTCCTCGGCGTCCTCACCGGCGACCAGCTCGAGCACTGCTACTTCCCGATCGGGGCGAGTGCGTCGAAGGCCGATGTCCGCGCCGAGGCGGCCGAGCGCGGCTTCCCCGTGGCGAACAAACCCGACTCCTATGACATCTGCTTCATCCCCGACGGGGACACGAAGGCCTGGCTGTCCGACAAGATCCCCATGCGCCCGGGCCTGATCAAGGACGCCGGCGGCGAGGTGCTCGGTGAACACGACGGGGCGATGACGTTTACGATCGGCCAGCGCAAGGGACTCGGCATCGGCAAGCCCGCCGCCGACGGTCGGCCGCGCTTCGTCACCGGTCTCGACCCGGCGACGAACACCGTGACCGTCGGCTCCCGTGAGGACCTCGCCGTGGGCCACCTCACCGGGATCCGCACCTCGTGGTGCGGACCGGCACCCGCCGACATCGGGTCGACGCCGGAGTCGGCGATCGACTGCGAGGTCCAGATCCGCGCCCATGCCGATCCCGTGCCCGCCCGGGCGTGGCTGGGCGAGGTCATCGCCGAGGTGCCCGCCCACGAAGCCGACGTGCCCGCTGCCCGGCCCGCCGGTCAGCTCCTCCACGTCGATGTCGGCGAGGAGCTCTCGGGAGTCGCACCGGGCCAGACGATGGTGATCTACCGGGGAACCCGAGTGCTCGGCCAGGCGACGATCGACGTCACGGCTCCCGACCGCCTCGGCGTGTGAATGAGGGGTCACGTGTCCGGGCCGGGCGGTAGCCTGGGAGCATGAAGGAATCGCCTCAGGACGTCGTCACCGCGCCGTACGGCACGTGGTCGTCGCCGCTGAGCGCAGCCGAGGTCGCCGCCGGGGCCGCACCGATCTTCGAGGCGAAGTTCCGCGGCGATCACGTCTACTACTCGACGAAGATCCCCGAGGAGAACTCCCGCACCGGTCTCGTGCGCACCTCACTGTCCCATCCCGGGCCCGGCGAACGGATCCTCCCGGATCCCTTCAACATCCGCTCCGCCGTCCACGAGTACGGGGGAGGGGCGTGGGCCCTTGACCCCGACAGCGAGGTCATCTGCTTCGTCAATGCTGCTGACCAGCGGGTCTGGCAGATCGTTCCCGGCCGTGCCCCGCACCCGCTCACCCGGGACACCTCGGGCCTGGTCCGCTACGGGGACCTCCACATGACACCGTGGGGACTGCTGTGCGTGCGCGAGGACTGCCGGTCGACGGCCCGCGAGCGCGCGATCGTCCTCATCACCCGGCACGGGACGACGCGTGTGCTCTCCCGGCAGGCCCATTTCATGGCCTGGCCGAGGCTCTCACCCGACGGTCGGCTGCTCAGCTTCATCGGCTGGGAGCACCCGAACATGCCGTGGGACGCCACGAGTCTGTGGGTCATCGATCTCCACGGGGCGAACCCGGGACACGTGTGCGCCGTCCTCCACGGCACCGATGCCTCCCTCCTCCAGCCGGAGTTCACCTCGGCGACGACCCTGCGGCTGAGCTCCGACCACGCTGGGCACTGGTCCCTGTATTCCCTCGACCTCGCCGAGGCGCTCGCCCCCGCCGACGGCCACCGGCAGGAAAGGGAATTCGCCGCATCCGACCTCGTCCCCGTCCTCGACACGGGAGCCGAGATCGGCGGACCACTGTGGCAGCTCGGCGCGCAATGGCACCTCGGCGACGGCGACGAGATCTGGGCGCACTCGCAGTCGGATCGGGCCGCGCTCGTGCGGGTGCGGACGCCGGCTGCCGATGCGGCGGGGGAGGGGGAAGCGCCGGCCGATGCCGGGGCGCCGCTGACGGCGATCGCCGCGGCCGGGAGCATCGAACTCCACGACATCGGCCGCACTCACGTCCTCCTCACCCTCAAATCGCCCGAGTCATCGGGCGCCCTGATCGCCGTCGACCGGGTGAGCGGAGCGCTGCGCGAGATCGCCGTCGAACGCCTCGACGCCCATGACGAGTACTACTCGCGCCCGCACACGCGCAGGCTCGGCGGAGTGCCCGTCGTCATCCATCCGCCCCACAATCCGCGCTTCGTCGCCCTCGACCGCGAGCGCCCACCCTACGTCGTCGTCGCCCACGGCGGACCGACCGGTCAGGCGACGGCGGACATGTCGGCGCGGATGAGCTACTTCGCCTCCCGGGGCATCGGGGTCATGGAGGTCAACTACGGCGGGTCGACCGGGTTCGGCCGGGCGTGGCGGGAGCGCCTGCGCGGACGGTGGGGGATCGTCGACGTCGACGACATCGTCATCGCGGTGCGCGCACTCGTCGCCGAGGGCCTCGCCGACCCGAAGCGGATCGCGATCTCCGGCGGCTCGGCAGGCGGGTGGACGGCGCTCTCGGCGCTCGCCTCCTCCGACGTCTTCGCGTGCGGGACCTCGTACTTCGGGGTCACCGACCTCATGCGCTTCCTCGTCGACACCCACGATTTCGAGAAGCACTACGTCGACGGCCTCGTCGGTCCGTGGCCGGATGCGGCGGAGGAGCTCGTCGCCCGCTCTCCCATCCACCGGACCACCGAGATCTCCGTGCCCGTGGCCGTCATGCAGGGCGATCGGGACCCGATCGTCCCACCCAACCAGGCGCAGCAGTTCGTCGACATGCTCCGGCTCTCCGGAGTGGAGTACATTTACCGTCTGTACAAGGGCGAATCCCACGGCTTCGTCCGCACCGAGACCATCATCGATTCCCTGGAAAGCGAGTTCGGATTCTATGTCGACGTCTTCGGAATCCCCCGCACCCGCCGGCACCGCTGACGACCGTGCGCTGCCGCCGTCGGCGACGACGACGGGGATCTGGGTGCCCGGACACGCGGTGCAGCGGCCGGGGGAAGAGACCCGGCGGGCCGCCTCGGCGGGGTTCGACCTCCTCGCCGCGGGACTGCCTCCCGTCCCCCTCATCGCCCACCGTGCGGGGGACCGATGGGGCGCCGACGCCGTCGGGCGCGCGGTCGGGCTGCTCCGTGACCTCCACGTCGACCGCACCTCGTACGGGTGGCGCCTGACCTCGGCCGCGGGCCGCGATGAGCGCCTCGAGGCCTCCGACCTCGGCGAGTCCCTCGACGCCGTCGCCGAGTACGGACAGGGCTTCGAGGGCTCCGTCCAGATCTCCCTGCCGGGACCGTGGACGCTCGTCACCGCGCTCAGTCTGCCCTCGGGCGCACGCGTCCTCGGCGACTCCGGCGCCCGTCGCGATGTCGTCCAGGCCTACGCCTTCGGCATCTCCGACCTCGCCGAACGTCTCCGTCGTCTCGGACCAGACGTCGTCATCCGCTTCGTCGAGACCCGGCTCGACCCCGTGCTCACCGGCTCGTGGCCGACGGTCTCGGGCTTCGCGAGCCTGCCTGCGATCAGCGAGACCCAGGTCTACGCGGCCCTGCGCTCGACGCTCGCCCACCTGCCCCCGGTCCTCCTCAGCCTCCCCGATCTCGCCCCGCTGCATCTGCGGGGGAAGGCCATCCCCGCCGCCGAGGTGGTCGCCGGCATCGGCGCGACCGCCGTGTCCGTGCCCCTGGGTACGCTCGGGGCAGAGGGATGGGAGCAGCTGGCCGTCCTCGCCGAGGCGGGGGTGGGCACCTGGCTGCGCCTGCCCGCGACGGCCGGGGCCAGGCCCGAGGAGGTGCGGGCCTGGTACGAACGGATCAGCCAGCCGTGGATGCGGGTCGGCATGAGTGCGCGAAGCCTCTCAGGCTTCGGTGTCCTCGCCGGGGATGAGCTGCCCTTGGGGCACCCGCCCCTGCTCGACCCCGCCGTCGTGCCTGCGGCGGCCGACGAGGGCGCGATGCGCATCGCCGCCGGGCTGCGCCGAGCCCTCGAGGACGCGGAGTGAGCGAGACTGGGTCAGGAACCCCGGAGCACCGGTCTCCGGAGACAGGAGAGGAACGGATGGACTCAACGGACCTGCAGGACGCCGCGGCGAGGGCCAAAGCGCACGCGGAGCTCGCCGAGCAGATCGAAGAGCACCGCGCCGCCTACTACAAGGACGACTCACCGCTCGTCTCCGACGCCGAATACGATGAGCTCTCCCGGCGGCTCGAGGCGCTCGAGGAGAAGTACCCCGAGCTCGTCACCGACTCCTCACCGACGCAGACCGTCGGCGGCAGCGTCGACACCTCGACGTTCGCTCCCGTCGAGCACATCGGGCGGATGTACAGTCTCGACAACGTCTTCGACTTCGAGGAGCTGCGCGCCTGGTACGACCGGGTCCGCGACGCCGTGTCCGTGAAGTCGAAGTTCCTCTGCGAGCTCAAGATCGACGGGCTCGCCGTCAACCTCCTCTACCGCAACGGCGAACTCGTGCGCGCCGCGACCCGCGGCGACGGCCGCATCGGCGAGGACATCACCGCCAACGTCCGCACGATCGCCGACATCCCCCAGCGCCTCGACACGGAGTTCCCACCCGCCGAGGTCGAGATCCGCGGCGAGGTCTTCTTCCCCGTCGAGAAGTTCGCCGAACTCAACGCCCAGCTCGTCGCCGAGGGCAAGCCCCCGTTCGCCAATCCGCGCAACTCCGCCGCCGGCTCCCTGCGGCAGAAAGACCCTGCGGTCACCGCGACGAGGCCCCTGCACATGCTCGTCCACGGCATCGCCGCGTGGACCCCGGCCGACGACTCCCACCCCGAACCCGCCCGCCAGTCCGAGGTCTACGAGCAGTTCCGGCAGTGGGGTCTGCCGATCAGCGAGTACTACAAGGTCCTCGGGACGCTGAAGGAGATCGAGGAGTTCATCTCCTACTACGGCGAGCACCGCCACGACGTCACCCACGAGATCGACGGCATCGTCGTCAAGATCGACGACTTCGCCGTCCAGGAGGCGCTCGGCTACACCTCGCGCGCGCCCCGGTGGGCGACGGCGTTCAAGTACCCGCCCGAAGAGGTGACGACGAAGCTCCTCGACATCCAGGTCCAGGTCGGACGCACCGGCCGGGTGACGCCGTTCGCCGTGATGGAGCCCGTCACCGTCGCCGGCTCCACCGTCGAACGCGCGACCCTGCACAACGGCTACGAGGTCAAGCGCAAGGGCGTGCTCATCGGTGACACCGTCACCCTGCGCAAGGCCGGCGACGTCATCCCCGAGGTGCTCGGCCCCGTCGTCGCCGCCCGCGACGGCTCCGAACGCGAATTCGTCATGCCCACCCACTGCCCCTCGTGCGGCACGCTGCTCGGGGAGCAGAAGGAGGGCGACAAGGACCTCCGCTGCCCCAACGCCCGCTCGTGCCCGGCGCAGCTGGCCAACCGCGTGTTCTACCTCGCCTCCCGGGCGGCCTTCGACATCGAAGCCCTCGGGGAGGAGGCGGCGCTCGCGCTCACCGCCCCCGCCGAACCGGAGACCCCGCCGCTGACCTCGGAGGCGTTCCTCTTCGATCTCACCCCCGAAGACCTTGCGGAGGTGAAGATCTGGCGGAACAAGCGGGTCAAAGGCGTCGAGACGGGCGAGCGCGAGCTCGTCCCCTACTTCTTCACCCGGGGGACTGCGAAGAAACCGAGCGCTCCCACCCAGAACACGCAGAAGCTCTTCGACGAACTCGACAAGGCCAAGGACCAGGACCTGTGGCGGGTCCTCGTCGCACTCTCCATCCGCCACGTCGGACCCACAGCCGCCCGGACGCTCGCCGCCCACTTCCACTCGCTCGACGCGATCGAGAAGGCGAGTCTCGAGGAGCTCTCCGCAGTCGACGGCATCGGGGAGACGATCGCGACTTCGATCCGCGACTGGTTCGCCGTCGACTGGCACCGGGAGATCGTCGACCGGTGGCGGGCTGCCGGGGTGCGCATGGAGGACGCCCCGGGGGAGGAGGCCCCGCAGACCCTCGCCGGTCTGACGATCGTCGCCACCGGGTCCCTCTCAACCTTCACCCGCGACGGCATCAAAGAGGCGATCGTCGCCGCCGGCGGGAAGGCCGCGAGCTCGGTGTCGAAGAAGACCGACTACGTCGTCGCCGGCGAGAACGCCGGATCGAAGCTCGAGAAGGCCGAGTCCCTCGGGGTGCCCGTCCTCGACGAGGACGGGTTCCGCACCCTGCTCACGACCGGGAACCTCGAGTGACGGGATTCTGACCGACAGCGAGGCTCGATCCCGACTGGCGGCGGAGGCTGCGACGGAGGAACGTCACAGGCGGGGCCAAGTCGTCGGACAGCTTCGTCTGGAAGAGTGACGGTCATGAAGGCCATTCCCCGTGTGATCGCCGGTACCGCGGTCGTCCTCGCCGCCGTCCTCACCGCCGCACCGATCGGAGCCGGTCTCGCCGACCTCGTGCTCAGCCCCGATCATCACGGGAAGCAGCTCACCGCCGGGGCCGCACAGAAGACCGCCGCCGAGGCGGGCGAACCGTGGTCCGGCGGCACCCCGGAGGGGACGAGCCCGCCCGTCGGTGTCGACGGCTCCGACGTCGTCCCGCTCAGTCCGCGCAGCCTCGATTCGACGGCACCGGTCCGCAGCGACGTCACGTTCCGCACGGCAGCGGGCTCCGGAGCGGAATCGCCCGAAGCGCGGATCACCGACCTCGCCGCGGACCTCCAGACCGGGGTCGATGCCGGCGAGATCACCCAGGCCGACGCCGACCGCGTGCTCGGGGACATGTCCTCCTACATCCGCGGTGAGAGGACCTGGCCCGAGCGCACGACCGTGTGATACGAAGGGGACCATGAGCTCGGTCGCGCACAGTTCTCACTGGGGAGCCTTCACCGCCGTCGTCACCGACGACACCCTTGTCGACCTCGTTCCCGAACCGCGCGACCCGCACCCGAGCCCGATGATCGCCGACCTCGGCGAGTCCGTCGACTCTGGGCTGCGCGTCCGCCGTCCCGCGGCGAGGAGGTCGTGGCTCGAGGCCGTCCGAGCCGAACGGCGGTCCGCGGGACCGAGCGACCGCCTCGGCGAGGAGGACCTGCGCACACACCGGCACGGTGAGCGCCGCGGAGCCGATCCCTTCGTCGAGATCGACTGGGACGAAGCCCTCGACCTCGCAGCCTCCGAACTCGATCGGGTGCGGACCGAGTACGGGAACGCCGCGATCTTCGGCGGCTCCTACGGCTGGTCGAGCGCCGGTCGCTTCCACCACGCACGGACCCAGCTCCACCGTTTCCTCAACTCGTTCGGCGGCCACACCTCGCAGGTGGGCAACTACAGCTTCGGGGCCGCGGCGATGATCCTGCCCCATGTGCTCGGGCCCGCCCAGTTCGCCAACGGCCGCCTGAGCAGCTGGGACGTCGTCTCCGAGCACACGCAGCTGTGGGTGATGTTCGGCGGAATCGCCCTGAAGAACACGCAGCTCGAATCCGGCGGGATCTCCGACCACACGATCCCGGGCCGACTGCGGGCGACGCGGGACAACGGCTGCGCGTTCGTCTCCGTCTCCCCGATCAGGGACGACGCTCCCGACGTCATCGACCCGCAGTGGCTGCCGATCCGACCGAACACGGACACCGCGCTCATGCTCGGACTCGGGCACACCCTGCTCACCGAGAGCCTCCACGACGAGGAGTTCCTCACCACCCGCTGCGTGGGCTGGGAGCGGTTCCGGGACTACCTCGACGGCAGCGAGGACGGGACCGCCAAGGACGCCGACTGGGCGGCGGAGATCACCCGCATCCCCGCGGAGACGATCCGCGAGCTCGCCCGGAGCATGGCCGGGAACCGGACGATGATCTCCGTGGCCTGGTCGCTCCAGCGCGCCGACCACGGAGAGCAGCCGTTCTGGGCGGCCCCGGCGCTCGCGGCGATGCTCGGGCAGATCGGACTGCCCGGCGGCGGCTTCGGCTTCGGGTACGGGGCGACCGGGACGATGGGCAACTGGCAGTACCCGTTCCCCGCCCCGCGCCTGCCGGTGGGGGTCAACGCCGTGAGCGCCCCGATCCCCGCAGCTCGGATCGCCGACATGCTGCTGGCCCCGGGGGAGAAGTACGAGTTCAACGGCGAGGTCCGCCGCTACCCGGACACCCGCCTCGTCTACTGGGCGGGCGGCAACCCGTTCCACCACCATCAGGACCTCAACCGGCTCCGACGCGGCTGGGCCAGGCCGGAGACGGTCATCGTCCACGAGCCGTTCTGGACGGCGACGGCCCGGCACGCCGACCTCGTTCTGCCCGCGACGACGACGCTCGAGCGCAACGACCTCGGCGCGGCCTCCGGGGACCGACGGATCATTGCGATGCACCGGGCGATCACGCCGCGCCACGAGGCCCGCGCCGACTGGGACATCTTCCGTGCCCTCGCAGGCCGCCTCGGCGTCGCCGAGGACTTCACCGCCGGCCGAGACGAGATGGAGTGGATCGCCCACCTGTACACCTCCACGCGATCCGCTGCAGCCGAGCACGGCATCGACCTGCCCGAGTTCGCCGACTTCTGGGAGGAAGGCGGCGTCGACATCCCGCAGGGCAGCACCGTGCTCCTCGAGGCCTTCCGCGCCGACCCCGTCGCGCACCCGCTCGAGACCCCG
This sequence comes from Brevibacterium sp. LS14, assembly GCF_012027885.1. Lineage (NCBI taxonomy): Bacteria > Bacillati > Actinomycetota > Actinomycetes > Micrococcales > Brevibacteriaceae > Brevibacterium > Brevibacterium sp. LS14. The sequence goes on along the minus strand of NZ_SJXG01000038.1, from coordinate 26,212 downwards.
TCCGGGCTCATCGAACTCTTCTCGGCGACGATCGACGGCTTCGGCTACGACGACTGTCCGGGGCACCCCGCCTGGCTCGAACCGACCGAATGGCTCGGCGCCGCCGACGCCCCGGCAGGCTCTCTCCACCTCGTGTCCAACCAGCCCGCCCACCGTCTGCACAGCCAGCTCGACATGGCCGCCGGCAGCAGGGCAGCGAAGATCGGCGGCCGCGAACCCTGCCGACTCAATCCCGCCGACGCCGCCGCCCGCGGCATCGCCGACGGCGACATCGTCCGTGTGGTCAACGACCGCGGCGCCTGCCTGGCCGGCGTGCGCCTGAGCGAGGACATCAGCCCCGGGGTCATCCAGCTCTCCGCGGGAGCCTGGTATCAGGCCGCCGACCCGGGCATCGAGGACTCCCTCGAGGTCCATGGCAACCCGAACGTGCTCACCCGCGACCACGGCACCTCCCGGCTCGCTCAGGGTCCCGCAGCACTGTCGACCCTCGTGCGCGTCGAACCCTACCGTGGGCCCGAGCTGCCCGAGGTGACGGTGACGACGACACCCCCGCCCTTCGCGAGCGGAGGGAGCGGCACCGACCGAGCGCCCGGGCCGAGTCGGGCGGCCACCCGGGGTCGGACCGCCTCGGCGAGGGGGAGGTCACCATCGGCCTGTGCCGTCGACGACAGGGGACAGACTAGACTTGTCGGCAGTGATCACGACGATGAAAGGCAGGGAATGACGGAGTCCTCCGCAATCACCCCCGAGCAGGTCGCGCACTTGGCGTCACTGGCTCGGATCGCCATGAGCGAAGACGAACTGGCAGCACTCTCCGGCGACCTCACGACGATCCTGAGCAACGTCGCCCGGGTCAACGAGGCGGCAGGAGAGGACGTTCCGGCCACGAGTCATCCGATCGCCCTGACCAACGTCATGCGCTCCGACGAGGTGGGGCCGACGCTGAGCAGCGAGCAGGCGCTCGCCGCCGCCCCGGCCTCCGCCGATGACAAGTTCCTCGTCCCCCAGATCCTCGGGGAGGAGTGAGATGAGCGAACTCATTACCAAGAGCGCCCTCGAACTCGCCGCAGGTCTGGCATCCGGCGAGTTCTCCTCTGTCGAGGTCACCCAGGCCCACCTCGACCGGATCGCAGCGACCGAGGACGACTTCGGCTCGTTCATCACCGTCACCGACGAGCTCGCGCTGGCCACGGCCAAGGACGTCGACGAGAAGCGTGCCCGCGGCGAGGAGCTCCACGCGCTCGCCGGCGTGCCGGTCGCGCTCAAGGACCTCGTCGTCACCGAGGGTGTGCGCACGACCGCTGCCTCGAAGATCCTCGAGAACTGGGTCCCGCCCTACGAGTCGACCGTCCACAACAAGGTCAAGGACGCGGGTCTGCCCGTCCTCGGCAAGACCAACCTCGACGAGTTCGCGATGGGATCGACGACCGAGCACTCGGCGTTCGGGACCACCCGCAACCCGTGGAACCTCGAGCATGTGCCCGGCGGTTCCTCCGGCGGTGCCGCCGCCGCGCTCGCCGGCTTCCAGGCACCCCTGTCGGTCGGCACCGACACCGGCGGCTCCGTCCGCCAGCCCGCCGCGTTCACCGGCACCGTCGGCGTCAAGCCCACCTACGGGTCGATCTCGCGCTTCGGCATCATCGCGATGGCCTCGAGCCTCGACCAGGTCGGACCGATGGGCCGCAGCGTCGCCGACGCCGCAGCGCTGCACAAGCTGCTCGCCGGACACGACCCGCTCGACTCCACCTCGCTGCCCGACCCGGTCTCCGACTTCGTCGCGCTCGCCGAGAACGGCACCCTCAAGGGCAAGCGCCTCGGCGTCATCAAGCAGCTCACCGGTGACGGCTACGATGCCGGCGTGAGTGCGGCATTCACCGCGGCCCTCGACGTCGCCGCTGCCGCTGGGGCCGAGATCGTCGAGGTCGACTGCCCGTCGATCTCCTACGCCCTCGACGCGTACTACCTCATCATGCCCTCCGAGGTGTCCTCGAACCTCGCCCGCTACGACGGCATGCGCTACGGTCTGCGCGTCGAACCCGAGACGGGCCCGGTGACCGCCGAGACCGTCATGGCAGCGACCCGGGCCGCCGGCTTCGGCGCTGAGGTCAAACGTCGCATCATCCTCGGCACCTACGCGCTCTCGGCCGGGTACTACGACGCGTACTACGGGTCGGCGCAGAAGATCCGCACCCTCGTGCAGCGGGACTTCGCGAAGGCCTTCGACGCCGTCGACGTCCTCGTCTCCCCGACGGCCCCGACGACGGCCCTGAGGTTCGGGGCGGAGTCCGCGTCCGATCCGATGGCGCTCTACCTCGGCGACGTCGCCACCCTGCCGGCGAACCTCGCAGGCATCCCGGGACTCTCCCTGCCCGCCGGCCTCGCCGACGGCCTGCCCGTGGGCTTCCAGATCCTCGCTCCGGCCCGTCAGGACGCCATGATGTACTCCGTGGCCGGCCCGTTGGAGGCCGCCCTCGAGGCCGCCGGACCTCGCGTGCTCGACACCCTCGCGGAAGGACTGACCAAGTGAAATACGACGACGCGATCAAGAAGTACGATCCGGTCATCGGCATCGAGGTCCACGTCGAGCTCGGCACTGCGACGAAGATGTTCGACGCCGCCCCCAACACCTTCGGCGGGGGCCCGAACTCGAACATCACCCCGACCTCGCTCGGACTGCCCGGCTCCCTGCCAGTCGTCAACGCCAAGGGCGTCGAATACGCGATCCGGATCGGTCTCGCGCTCGGCTGCGAGATCGCCGAATCCTGCCGGTTCGCGCGGAAGAACTACTTCTACCCCGACGTGCCCAAGGACTTCCAGACCAGCCAGTACGACGAGCCGATCGCCGCCGAGGGTTCGGTGGAGATCGAACTCGAGGACGGCACCCCGTTCACGATCCCCATCGAGCGGGCGCACATGGAGGAGGATGCGGGCAAGAACACCCACGTCGGCGGTGCCACCGGCCGCATCCACGGCGCCGACCACTCCCTCGTCGACTACAACCGTGCGGGCGTCCCCCTCGTCGAGATCGTCACCCACCCGATCACCGGCACCGGGGAGCGCGCCGCCGAGGTGGCCGCAGCCTACGTCCGCACCCTGCGCGACATCTTCCGTGCCATCGGCGTCTCCGAGGCGAAGATGGAGCAGGGCAACGTCCGCGCCGACGTCAACGTCTCCCTCCGGGAGAGCCCCGACGCTCCGCTGGGCACGCGCACGGAGACGAAGAACGTCAACTCGTTCCGCTCGATCGAACGCGCCGTGCGCTTCGAGATCGCCCGCCAGGCGACCGTCCTCGAAGCCGGTGAGAGCGTCGTCCAGGAGACCCGGCACTTCCACGAGGACACCGGGGAGACGACCTCGGGCCGCGTGAAGTCCGACGCCGACGACTACCGGTACTTCCCCGAACCCGACCTCGTGCCCATCGTCCCCTCGCGGACCTGGGTGGCCGAGATCAAGGAGTCACTGCCCGAGCTGCCCGCGCAGAAGCGCCGCCGGCTCACCGGCGAATGGGGCTTCAGCGACCTCGAGATGCGCGACATCGTCAACGCCGGCCTCCTCGAGGCCATCGAGGACACCGTCGTTGCCGGCGCTCCGGCGCCCGCGGCCCGCAAATGGTGGACCGGGGAGGTCGCTCGCCTCGCCAACCAGCGCGAGATCCACCCGACCGAGCTCGTCACCCCCGCCCAGGTCGCTGCGCTGGTCGCGCTGCTCGCCGACGGCAAGCTCAACGACCGCCTCGCCAAGGAGGTCCTCGCAGGCGTCGCCGACGGTGAGGGAGAACCCGCCGAGGTGATGAGTGCCCGCGGACTCGAGATCGTCGAGGACACCGGGGCCCTCGAGGCCGCCGTCGACGAGGCGATCGCGGCCAATCCGGATGTCGTCGAGAAGATCCGGGGCGGGAAAATGCAGGCCATCGGCGCGCTCATGGGTCCGATCATGAAGGCCACCCGCGGACAGGCCGATGCCGGCAAGGCCAAGGAGCTCATCCTCGCGAAGATCAACGGCTGAGCCGCGTGGGCGGCTGAGCCGAACTCAGGGTTGATCCAGCCACACCCTCTAGACTCTCCCCAAAGGACTCCGGGCCCGTCACTGGCCCAGGGAGTCCGGCAGGGAAGTCGGAGGGTGTGGCTTTTCGCATCCTCCCCGGTGGTGCCGCGACGACGTTCGCCCGGCAGCACCGCAGCGTGCGTGGAGGTGGACACGGTGGCACATGCGTGGAAGTCGTTGTGGAAGAGCGAATGCGGTCGGACCGTGCCGATCTATCGGGTGCTCGTGCCCGAGAGCGTCAACGACGAGATCCTCGAGGCGTGGAAGGCGCGCGGATACCGGTACACCGCGGGGTCCCCGAGCGCGATCATGGTCACCCCGGGGATGCGACGGAACTTCTTCCGCACCTCGGCGACGTTCAAGGGCGGAACCGCGGCCGGCACCGCAGTGACCGCGGGCTTCGCGGCACCCGGCGGCGTTGCGCTCCTCACCGGATTCCTCGACGCGGCCCTGACCTTCGGCGTCCTCGGCGGGGCGACCGCCGTGGGCACCGGCGTCTTCGCCGCGGTGACGGCCCCGAAGTACCTCCGTGACCCCAAACGCCTCAACCGCCGCAACCGACAGAAGGCGGCCGGCGCCGAATGGCTGACCCCCGCGAGCCTCGGGTACCTGCCCGGACGCAAGGAGGGACGCGACACCGACGAGCAGCGCCTCTTCCACCTCGCCGTGACGATCGCGCGGAAGATCGTGCGCACCCGGGCGTGGACGCACCCGATACTCACCGACCATGTCTCCCGTGTCGACCTCGACCATGCGGTCGCCTCGATCGGGGTGCGGCTGTCCGAACTCGTGCGGCTGCGCGAGGAGATCGAGAGCATCAAGGACTCCGGCACGGCGAAGACCGTCGACGCCTACTTGGCGAAGCTCGCCGTCGCATTCACCTCGATGGCCAACCGTGTCGTCTCGATGCACGAGTACTACCTCCGGCTCCTCGAGCTCGACCAGCAGCTCATCCTCCTCCACAACTCGGAGCGCTCCCGCGAGCTCGGGGACCGGGTCCTCGACGTCCTCTCCCGCACCGCCGCCGACGACAACGCCGACTGGCAGTTCCGGGAGCTGCGCATCGACGCCGACTCCCAGTCGGAGGTCATCTCGGGTCTGCTCGTCGAACTCGAGCAGACCGCCGACACCTTCGACGACTTCGACGAGAGGCTCGCCGCGGCGCAGAAGTCCCTCGACGCGGGGGAGACGAGCAGCAGTCAGTAGGCCGTGCCTCAGTGGCCGAAGGGATCCGGGTCGACCCCGGGCATCCACGACCGGCCGGGTTCGTCGAAGCCTGCGGCGGCCTGCTCCTTCTTCCACTTCTTCGCCCAGCGCTTATCGAGGCGGTCGACGTAGAGCGTGCCCTGCAGGTGGTCGTACTCGTGCTGCATGATCCGGGCGAACCAGCCCTCTGCGCTCAGGGAGACCGGTGCCCCGGTCTCGTCGACGCCGTTGATCGTCACCCGCTCGGCCCGCTTGAGCGGGAAGTCGAGGCTCGGCACCGAGAGGCAGCCCTCTGTCTCCTCCGCCGGGTCGGGGCGGGTGTCGGGGATCCGGGAGGACACGAGCACAGGGTTGACGAAGACGCCGTGACGGCGCACCCCGGTGTCGTCGTCGGCGTGATAGACGAAGATCCGCTTGCCCACGCCGATCTGGGGTGCGGCGAGTCCGACGCCGTTGCTCGCGTCGAGGGTCTCGTGCATATCGGCGACAAGGGTTCGCAGGGCGTCGTCGAACTCCGTGACGGTCTCGGCGGGACGATGGAGGACGGGTTCGCCGTAGATGACGATGGGATGAACGGTCATGGACTCCATCGTATCCAGCCCGGGGCAGGGCCGTCCCGCTGCGACCACGAACGCGGGTGCGCAGGGTGCCCAGCCCTGTCTCACACTGCGCGCTCGGGGCACCTCTGCGTCCGCCTCGGCGGACATCCACGCGAGCCATCCGGGGACGTCGATTGCTCAGCGGTTCGCGACCGACTGGAGGCCTCAATCGATTCCGCACTGCATCATCTCACCGCACTGACAGGGAATTCTGCGAATGTGTCGTCATGCGTCGAACTTTTTCGCCTCCAGCGAACACAGATTGTTGAGCAACCTCTGAGGAGGCGTGGCCGTCGCCTGCGTGGTTAAGATGGGCACTGGACGTCTCGTTCCACGAGATGACAGCCGCACCCGGGGCCGATGCCGCGGACCGGCGAGCCAGAAGGCACGCACACCTGGAAGGACTCGACTTGACCATCTACAGCAACGTCTCCGAACTGGTCGGCCGCACACCGCTGATCCGCCTCAACAAGGCGAGCGAGCGCACCGGTGCGGAGATCATCGGGAAGCTCGAATCGTACAACCCCGCGAACTCGGTCAAGGATCGCATCGGCGTGGCGATGATCGATGCCGCCGAAGCCTCCGGTCAGCTCCAGCCGGGCGGCACCATCGTCGAGGCGACCTCGGGCAACACCGGCATCGCGCTGGCCATGGTCGGCGCCTCGCGCGGGTACAAGGTCGTCCTCACGATGCCCGAGTCGATGTCGAAGGAGCGCCGTGCGCTGCTGCGCGCCTTCGGTGCCGAGCTCGTCCTCACCGACAAGTCCCTGGGTATGAAGGGCGCGGTCGAGAAGGCCGAGGAGATCGCCGCCGACGGTGCCGTCCTCGTGCGTCAGTTCGAGAACGAGGCCAACGCCGCGATCCACAAGGCGACGACCGGCCCTGAGATCCTCGCCGACACCGACGGCAAGGTCGACATCTTCGTCTCCGGCATCGGCACGGGTGGAACGATCTCCGGTGCCGGTGCGGCGCTCAAGGAGGCGAACCCCGAGGTGAAGATCGTCGCCGTCGAACCCGCCGCCTCGCCGCTGCTCACCGAGGGCAAGGCCGGACCGCACACGATCCAGGGCATCGGTGCGAACTTCGTGCCGGCGATCCTCGACACCGAGATCTACGACGAGGTGTTCGATGTCGACGCCGATGCCTCGTTCGATCGGGCCCGGACGGTCGCGCACGAGGAGGGGCTGCTCGTCGGCATCTCCTCGGGAGCCGCCCTCGTCGCCGCCGAGGAGGTCGCCTCGCGGCCGGAGAACGCCGGCAAGCGCGTCGTCGTCATCCTCCCGGACTTCGGCGAGCGCTATCTCTCGACGCCGCTGTTCTCGGAATACCTCGACGACTGAGGCGGCAACCACCTCGGCGAGGAATCGTCGGGGCCGAAAGACAGACGAGGGGACGTCGGCATGCGGCGTCCCCTCGGTCGTCGGTAGGGTCGACATCGGCGACGGGAAGACTCGTGAAGGGGAGCGGCTTGATGAAGGCACTGTGGGCGATCGCGGCGGCGACTGCGGGAGCGGCGACATACGGGCTCAGCCGCAAGGGCGTCCGGGAGGCGCTGCGCGAGGACCTCGACACGGTGCAGCGCCGGGATCCGGCGGCGTCGAACGACCTCGTCTCGATCCTCTCCTATCCGGGACTCCACGCGATCTGGGCGCACCGCGGCCTCCATCGGATGTGGCAGCACGATGAGCTCAAGGTCCCGGCACGCCTCCTCTCGCAGGCGGTGCGGGCGCTCACCGGCGTCGAGATCCATCCCGGCGCGACGATCGGCAGGCGCTTCTTCATCGACCACGCCAACGGCGTCGTCATCGGGGAGACCGCGGAGATCGGCGACGACGTGATGCTCTACCACCAGGTCACGCTCGGCGGCACGTCGATGGAGAAGACGAAGCGGCATCCCACGCTCGGCAACCACGTCCTCGTCGGCTCCGGCGCGAAGATCCTCGGGCCCGTCGTCGTCGGCGACAACTCCTCGGTCGGGGCGAACGCCGTCGTCGTCAAGGACGTCGCGCCGGACTCGAGCGCCGTCGGCATCCCCGCCACCGTCCGTCCCAAGCGCACCGGTGCGGTGCCGACCTCCGTACCCACGCCCGCGAAGCCCGACGCCGAGGCGGGACGCACCGACGCCGACCAGCGCACCGCCGATGAGGCGGACTTCGAGCTCTTCGACCCCGCCATCTGGATCTGAGCGGGCGAGCACCGGCGTCCCGCACCGTCTCCCGCGCTGACGCCGGCACCAAGTCTGCGCCCCGGCCCGGCGCCCACTTCGCTCCCGGGCTTGCGCCCACCCCGCTCGCCGACCCACCGCCTCTCCGAGGAGGATCCGGTGCGAACTTCGGCTCTAATTCGCATCGGATCCTCCTCGGGGCCGCCCGCCGCGGCACCCCGTGGGGTTTTGAGCGCTGTGCGGTCAAACCTGCGCGCCTCGGAATCGTGCGCACGAACCCCTCGCCGTGAGCCCCGCGCCTGCATGGGGTGTCGGCTGACTCGCGGTCACGTCGGTGTGGACGGGCACTCGAGGGAAGCGCTCCGCGTGCTCCTGCCCTCCGGCCGTGGCACTATCGCTGTCCCGCCGCTGCGTTGCCGCCTCCGCCGAGTCCACGAGGTGGATCCAGTGCGGATTCGGCTCGGGAATCAGACTGGATGCACCTCGGGGGCCACGCCACTCGTGCGTGCCACCCTGTGCACGGCGACACCGACTCGTGTGCATTCTGCCTGTGGACCAGACCCGACTCTCCACAGGGCCGATCGCAGGTCTACCGTGCTCGGGGTGTTCGGGCTGAGCCTGGGCCGTATGTGGAACTCGATGAACGAACCCGTGACCTTCCGACCGGCGTCGATCCCCTTCACAATGACGTCCGCCGACCGCCCCGACGTCACCCGTTACGCACTGCTGACGGAGAAGCGGTTCGTCCAGCTCTTCCGCGGAGTCTGGATCGACGTCGCTTCGGAAACCGAGCTGCCGGTGCCGCGATGGGCTGATGACCGCTGGATTGCTGAATGGACCAAGCTGAAAGGGCTGAGGCTCCTCCACTCGGACGTCGCCGGCAGTCATGCCACCGCCGCCCGGCTCTACGGGCTTCCGCTTCCGGCCCGCTTCGACGCAGGTCCACTCCACGTGGCCAGCGGTTGGAAGGACCTGCGCATCGATCGTCCCGAGGTGGTTCTCCACCGGTCGAAGTTCCATGAGCGCCAGACGATCGGACTGCTCGACGTCGATCTCGTGGCGATTCCGCTTCTCGTCGTCCAGCTCGCACCGGAGCTCACGCTGGCCGAGCTCGTCGCGCTTGGGGATGCCGCGATCGGACGGCAGGCCGGCGGGCCGTACATCTCCCTCGACGAACTGCGGCAGCGTGTCCTCGACCGACCGAGGATCAGCGGCCGCAGGAAGGTCGAGCGAGCGCTCTCCCTCATCCGACCGACCGTGGACTCCTCCCGCGAGACGTGGCTGCGATTGTGGCTGGTCGACCACGGTTTTCGCGAGCCCGTCGTCCACCCTGCGGTGCCGAGCGAAGCCGGGCGCTGCCTCCTCCACCCCGACCTCGGATACCCCGAACTGCGGATCGCGATCGAGTACGAAGGCGACCAGCATCGCTCCTCGCCCGAGCAGTTCGCCGCCGACATCCGCCGCCGTGAGCTGCTCGAGGCGGAAGGCTGGGTGGTGCTCAGGGTGACCAAACGCACCAACATGGCAGCGTTCGCGCGGACCCTGTCCGCCCATATCGTCCGCAGAGGCGGTCGCCCCTGACCTCGTCATGCATGGGGTGGCGCACGTTCCCTGAGCGCGGCGCGCTCGGACCGCAGTGACATGGTCCGACTGACGTGGCCGCTCGCCGAGGTGGCTGCTGCGCGGTCCGCAGCCTCGTCCCCGAGGTGGATCGGGTCCGAAACTGGGCCCAATATCGGACTGGATCCTCCTCGGGAGCGTGGGTGGAAGCCCCGGGCGCACGGTTGCGCTGGGACTCGGGACCGCCTCGGCGAAGGAATTCCGAATCGGGGAATACATCTGCGGACTCGACTGTTAAGATTTCAACAAGTTACTTCAAAACTGAAGTTTTAACGGCTGTAGGCTGGCTTCGGGCCGACCACAGAGACGAGGAGCAGTCATGGAATTCGGAATCTTCACCATCGGCGACGTCACCACCGACCCGACGAACGGCACCACGGTGTCGGAGCACCAGCGGATCAAGAACACCGTCGAGATCGCGAAGAAGGCCGAAGAGGTCGGCCTCGACGTGTTCGCCACCGGACAGCACCACAACCCTCCGTTCGTCGCTCCGGCCAACCCTCCGGTCCTGCTCGCGAACATCGCCGCGCAGACCGAGAAGCTCAAGCTCTCCACAGCGACGACCCTCATCACCACGACCGACCCTGTGCGCATCGCCGAGGACTACTCGTACGCCCAGCATCTGGCCGACGGACGCCTCGACCTCATCATGGGCCGCGGCAACACCGGACCGGTCTACCCGTGGTTCGGCAAGGACATCCGCGCGGGCATCCCGCTCGCGGTCGAGAACTACAACCTCCTCTACCGTCTGTGGCGGGAGAAGAACCTCGACTGGGAGGGCAAGTTCCGCACGCCGCTCAACGGCTTCACGGTCACCCCGTGGCCGCTCGACGACGTCCCGCCGTTCGTCTGGCACGGGTCGATCCGCAGCCCCGAGATCGCCGAGCAGGCCGCCTACTACGGTGACGGCTTCTTCCACAACAACATCTTCTGGCCCACCTCGCACACCGCGCGCATGGTCCAGCTCTACCGCCAGCGCTACGAGTACTACGGCCACGGCACGGCGGAGCAGGCGATCGTCGGCCTCGGCGGTCAGGTGTTCATGCGGAAGAACTCGCAGGATGCGGTCAAGGAGTTCCGTCCCTACTTCGACAACGCCCCGGTCTACGGCCACGGTCCCAGCCTCGAGGACTTCTCGACGCAGACCCCGCTGACCGTGGGATCGCCGCAGGAGGTCATCGAACGGACCCTGAGCTTCCGCGACTGGGCCGGCGACTACCAGCGCCAGATGTTCCTCATCGACCACGCCGGTCTCCCGCAGAAGACGGTGCTCGAACAGCTCGACATCCTCGGCGAGGAGGTCGTGCCGGTCCTCCGCGAGGAGTTCGCCAAGGGCCGTCCGGCCGACGTGCCCGATGCCCCGAGCCACGAATCGCTCGTCATCCGCCACCGAGAGGGACGCGACCCCATCCCCGGCGGCGGACCCGGCTCGAAGGCGTACGAGGACCGTGAGGCCCGCGCGGCCGAAGCGAAGAAGGCCAAGGAGGCCGAAGAGCGCGAAGCAGCAGAATCAGGAGCGCAGAGCGAATGAAGATCCTCGCAGTCACCACCTCGCTGAGTGAGAACTCGACGACGCAGAAGCTCGCGGACAGGATCATGGCCGCGGCCGCCTCGGCGGCGGAGTCTGCCGGAATCGAGGCGACGACGGAGAGCATCAACGTCCGTCGGCTCTCGACCTCGCTCACGGACATGGCGCTCACCGGGTTCCGGTCCGAGGAGCTCGAGGAGGCGTACCGGAAGGTCGCCGAGGCGGATGCGATCATCACCGTCACCCCCGTGTACAAGGTGGCACCGGTGGGACTGCACACGCTCTTCTGGCAGCTCATCGACGAACAGGTCCTCGCGGGCACCCCGGTGCTCATCGCCACGACCGGCGGCACGGCCCGCCATTCGCTGGCCGGGGACACCGCGATGCGCCCGATGCTCAGCTACCTCAAGGGCATCGTCGTGCCCACGACGGTGTTCGCCGCGACCGACGACTGGGGCAGCGCGGAGGGCGGGCGTGCGCTGACCTCCCGCGTGCGCCAGTCCGCGGAGGAGCTCATCGAGCTCACCGCGGCGGTGCGCGGACTCACGGGCACCGAGGCGGCAGCGACCGACGACTCACCGGGCAACGAGGGGCCGGACAGCCTCGCCCCGCACCGGGTGACCATCGGACGGGGTGAGAAGCGCAGCGTCAGTGACGAGTTCGACCCCGAGCGCATCACCCCGTTCGCGCAGCTGCTCGAGGGCTGACGATGTCCGAGACCACCGCAGCCCCGGTCATCCGATTCGGGCGCGGCCGGGAGGAACGCGCCCAGGAGGCATGGCGGACGTACTTCGAGACCTCACAGCGCATCCGGCAGGTCCTCGACGACCGCCTCAAGGAGCAGGCGGGGATGAGCGTGAGCGACTACAACACCCTTCTGCTCCTCTGGGAGGCGCCCGAGCGGACGCTGACGATGGGGACGCTGGCGAAGCGCCTCGTGTTCTCGCCGTCACGGCTCAACTACCGGATCAAGGTGCTCGAGGACGCCGGGCTCGTCGAGAAGCTCGCGTGCGCCGCGGACCGGCGATCGCACAACATCCGCCTCACCGAGGCGGGGGGTCGCCGGTTCCTCGACGCCGCCCGGCTGCACAGCAGGGCGATCGACGAGGTGTTCCTCTCCCACGTCGACGACGCGGAGCTCGAGGTCATCGAGACGGTGTTCTCCCGGATCGCGAGAGCCCTTCCGTGAGCCTGTGAGACCCGTGCCACAATGAACCTATGACGATCACGACCATCGCCTTCCCCGACTCCGACCTCCGCAATCGCGTCATCGCCAGGATCCCCGCGCACCAGCGCGCGAACGTCGACCTAGTCGTCTACTCGGACAAGGAGAAGTCGGCGAAGCTGAGCAAGGACGACGTCGACGTCGTCGTCCTGCCCTACATGGATTCGGCCGGCACCATCGACCTCCTGCCCGATCTGCCCAACCTCCGGCTCGTCATCACCCAGACGACGGGCTACGACCCGGTAGCGCACCTGCCCGAGAAGGGCATCGAGGTCGCCACCGCCTCGGGCGTGCACACCGGAGGCACCGCGGAGCTCGCCCTGGCGCTCACCCTGGCGAGTCTGCGCGGAATCGACGACGCGGTGCGCAACCAGGTCTCGCGGACCTGGGACCACAGGCGCTACCGGTCCCTGCAGGACCGGCGGGTCATGGTCGTCGGCGTCGGGGAGATCGGACGGGCGATCGCCGACCGGTTCGCTCCCTTCGAGGTCGAGCTCACCCGGGTGGGCACGACCGCCAGGGAGGACAACCGCGGCAGGGTCCACGGCGTCGACGAACTGCCCGACCTCCTTCCCCACACCGACGTCGTCGTCCTCATCACCCCGCTCACGGACTCGACGCACCACCTCGTCGACGCCGAATTCCTCCGGCAGCTGCCGGACAACGCGCTCATCGTCAACGTCGCCCGCGGCAAGGTCGTCGACACCGATGCCCTCGTCGCGGAGCTGTCGACCGGACGCCTCCATGCGGCCCTCGACGTCATGGACCCCGAGCCGCTGCCGGAGAACCACCCGCTGTGGGGAACCCCGAACACACTCATCACTCCGCACGTCGGCGGCGACACCTCGGCGTTCGAACCGCGGGTCGTCAATATCCTCGCCGAACAGGTGCGCCGGATCAACGACGGGGAGAAGCTCCTCAACGTCGTCGCCGAGGACTGAGGTCAGCCGAGGCATTCCCGCCTGAAAGCCCACGTGAGAAGGGGTGCCGGCTCGACCGGCCGGGTCGAAACCGGCACCCCGAAACCCTGGTTCCACGATGCGAGAACGGGGCCGACGGATGCCGGACAGGGGCGTAGAGTGCCCCCATGAGCATCGATACGGACACCTCAGCACCGGACATCAAACCCCGTTCCCGCGATGTCACGGACGGACTCGAGAGCACCGCCTCGCGCGGCATGCTCCGGGCCGTCGGCATGGGCGATGACGACTGGGCGAAGCCGCAGATCGCCGTCGCCTCGTCGTGGAACGAGATCACGCCGTGCAACCTCTCGCTCCAGCGCCTCGCCGCTGCCGCGAAGGAAGGCGTGCATGCGGCGGGTGGGTACCCGCTCGAGTTCGGCACGATCTCCGTCTCCGACGGCATCTCGATGGGCCATGAGGGCATGCACTACTCGCTCGTCTCCCGCGAGGTCATCACCGACTCCGTCGAGACCGTGATGAGCGCCGAACGCCTCGACGGCTCCGTGCTCATGGCCGGCTGCGACAAGTCGATCCCCGGCATGCTCATGGCAGCCGCCCGCCTCGGGCTCTCGAGCGTCTTCCTCTACAACGGCTCGATCATGCCCGGCACTGCGAAGCTCTCCGACGGCACGGAGAAGGAAGTCACCCTCATCGACGCGTTCGAAGCCGTCGGCGCCTGCCGGGCGGGAACGATGTCACGCCAGGACGTCGACGCCATCGAACGTGCCGTCTGCCCTGGTGAGGGCGCGTGCGGCGGCATGTACACGGCGAACACGATGGCCTCGGCCGCCGAGGCGATGGGCATGTCCCTGCCCGGATCCGCCGCCCCGCCGGCGATCCACCGCAACCGCACGATCTACGCCCGCCAGTCCGGTGAGGCCGTCGTCAACCTCCTGCGCAAGGGCATCACTGCGAAGGACATCATCACGAAGGAGTCGCTGCACAACGCGATCGCCGTCGTCATGGCCTTCGGCGGGTCGACGAACGCGGTCCTCCACCTCCTCGCGATCGCCGCCGAAGCCGGCGTCGACCTCGAACTCGACGACTTCAACCGGATCGGGGACAAGGTTCCCCACCTCGGCAACGTCAAGCCCTTCGGCGAATACGTGATGAACGACGTGTTCAAGATCGGCGGCGTGCCCGTGATCATGAAGGCCCTCCTCGACGCCGGTCTCCTCAACGGCGACTGCCTCACCGTGACGGGCCGGACCGTGGCCGAGAACCTCGCCGAGATCAACCCTCCCGACCCCGACGGCAAGATCCTCCGGGCGCTCAACAACCCGATCCACGCGACCGGCGGACTCACCGTGCTCCGCGGCTCGCTCGCCCCCGAAGGCGCCGTCGTCAAATCCGCGGGCTTCGACGCCGACGTCTTCGAAGGCACGGCCCGGGTCTTCGACCAGGAGCAGCCGGCGATGGATGCGGTGCTGAACGGCGAACTGAAGAAGGGCGACGTCGTCGTCATCCGCTACGAAGGCCCCAAGGGCGGGCCGGGCATGCGCGAGATGCTCGCGATCACCGGTGCGATCAAGGGCGCGGGCATCGGCAAGGACGTCCTCCTCATCACCGACGGCCGCTTCTCCGGAGGGTCGACCGGGCTGTGCATCGGCCACGTCGCGCCCGAGGCCGTCGACGGCGGACCGATCGCCCTCGTCGAGGACGGGGATAAGATCACCGTCGACATCGCCGCCCGGTCGATCGAACTCCACGTCGACGAGGAGGTGCTGGCCGAGCGTCGCACGTCGTGGACGCTGCCGGAGAACCACCGACTCACCGGCGTGCTCGGCAAGTACGCGAAGCTCGTCCAGTCGGCCTCGACCGGGGCCGTCTGCCGCTGACCGTCGACGGGAGCCGCACCATGCGCATCGTCATCCTCGATGACTACCAGGACGTCTCCCGGGACTTCGCGGACTGGTCGGTCCTCGACGCCGACATCGACGTCGTCACCCGGCCGGTCACCGATACCGCGGATCTCGAGTCCCTCCTCGCCGGCGCCGAGGTGGTCGTCGCCATGCGCGAACGCACCGTCTTCGACGCCGACCGTCTGAGCCGGCTGCCCGATCTGCGGCTCCTCGTCACCACGGGGGCCGCGAACGCCTCGATCGACCTCGAGGCGGCGAGGGCACACGGGGTCACGGTGTGCGGCACCGAGGCCCCGCGGACGGCGACTCCGGAGCTGACGTGGGGACTCATCCTCTCCGTGCTCCGGCAGATCCCCGCGGAGGATGCGCGGGTGCGCGCCGGGGGCTGGCAGGAGACGATCGGGGGAGACCTCGCCGGGTCCCGCCTCGGCGTCATCGGTCTGGGCCGGCTGGGATCGCGGGTCGCCGCGGTCGGCAAAGCCTTCGGGATGGACGTCGTCGCGTGGAGTCAGAACCTCACCGCGGAGCGGGCGGCGGAGGTCGGGGTGCGGGCGGTGGACAAGGACGAGCTGCTCGCCACCTCCGATGTCGTGACGATCCACTACAAGTTGGGCGAGCGCAGCCGGGGTCTCATCGGGGCGTCGGAGCTTGCGCTGATGAAGCCGAACGCGATCCTCGTCAACACCTCCCGGGCCGGTCTCGTCGACACCGAGGCGCTGCTCGACGTCCTCGCGGACGGGCGGATCCGCGGTGCCGGCCTCGACGTCTTCGACACCGAACCCCTGCCGGGCGATCATCCTATGCGTCGTGCCTCGCGCACCGTGCTCACCCCGCACCTCGGCTACGTCACCGAGGAGACCTATCGGGTCTTCTACCCGCAGGCCGTCGAGGACATCGCGGCATGGACCGCGGGGGAGCCGATCAGGGTGTTCACGTAGGGCTTGACCTCCCGGGCCCACCCGCGGCCACCGTTTCGCTGAGAATGCGAAGCCGCGGCGGCCAAGCAGTCCTGTCATCGGCGTGTCGCCCGTAAACTCGCGGATCGTCAATGCCACTTCGTCTCTAGTCGATTGCCTTCTTTGTGTTAGTGATCACAGTTGGCTACAGTGAGCTGTATCTTCAGTTTCCGGTGAGTAACCAGTCAGGTTGTGCTCAGCTGAACTGTTCGATTGGCCGTGCGAGCGAAGGAAGTCTGATCGTTGATGATTGACAGTGCGTTTGAGATTCGTCGGGAGATCTACACTCTGCTTCCCTGCCCGATGCGCCATCGCATCTGCCATGAGAGGACCGCGTCGACCACTGCCCTCTAGGCCTCGCCATGGGGAAATACATCCTTCGACGGTTCATCAACTACTTCATCCTGGCATTCATTGCCACAGTGACGGCCTATATCGCGGCCAGTGCTTTCATGGACCCCGCGGCACGGTACCGCGGATAGAATCCTCCCTTGTCAGAGGCGTCAATCCAGTCGATCCTCAACGGTCATGGAACCAATCCGGACGTCCCCATCCTCCAGCGCACATGGGCGTGGCTGACGAACATCTTCCTGCATGGAGACTTCGGCACCACGGTCAACGGCAGTCCGGTGCTCACTGAGATCATGACCCGCGCCGGAGTGAGTCTCAAACTGCTGCTCATCGGTACGCTTCTCGGTGCGCTTCTCGGTGTCGTGCTCGGTGTTTGGGGAGCCGTAAGGCAATACAAGGGATCTGATCAGCTAGTGACTTATGCGTCCTATCTGATAATCGCCACGCCGACGTTCGTCATCGGTGTCGTGCTGATGATCCTCGCTACCAATTTCAACAATGCGGTCGGCGACAACCTCATACGCTTCACCGGTGAATACACGGTCGATATCGACCCTGGATTCTTTCCGTGGCTGGCAGATCAGTTCTCCCATATGTTGCTGCCGACGATCGCCCTGATCCTCATGAGCGCTGCCACGTACTCGCGCTATCAGCGGTCGGTCATGCTCGATGTGCTCAGCTCCGATTTCATACGCACAGCCCGATCCAAAGGGCGGACACGGAGATCCGCGCTCATCCGACACGGAGTGAGGGTCGCTCTCATCCCGATGTCGACCTACTTCGCGTACGCATTCGGCACTCTGGTCGCCGGTTCCGCGATGCTCGAAGTCGTCTTCTCCTGGAAGGGGATGGGCGAATTCACCATCAACTCCATTCTCCAATCCGATATCAACGCAGCGGCCGGGTCTGTCCTGTTCATCGCGGTCCTGACACTCATCTCGTCGACGCTGTCCGAGGTGCTCTACGCTGCACTCGATCCGCGAGTGAGGATCTGACATGGCTACTGATATTCCGATCTCAACCACTCCGGACACCGAGGTCGTCGCCCAGCGGTCTCGTCCTACGTCCCGGGCGAAGCTGATCTGGCGACGGCTCAAAGCCACCCCTCGCTTCTGGGTCGGCGGGATCATGCTCGCCTTCTTCGTCCTTTTCGCCGTGTTCGGCAACACCATCAACATCTACTCGCCGACCGACCAGGACATCTTCGCGCTCAACCAGCCTCCCAGCGCTCAGCATTGGTTCGGCACGAATGCGATCGGTCAGGACATCTACGCGCAGACTGTGGCTGGGCTCCAGAAATCACTGCTCATCGGCATCATCGCCGGGCCCGCCGCAAGCATCCTCGCGGCGATCATCGGTTCCACCGCCGGCTATTTCGGTGGGCGCGTCGAGGTCGTCATCGTCTGGTTCATCAACCTGCTGCTCGTCCTCCCTGCGTTCTTCATCCTCGTCCTGCTCTCGCCGCTGCTGCGGCAGCTGTCGTGGGTGGCGATCGTCGTCTTCCTCGCTCTGTTCGGGTGGATGATCATGGCGCAGGTCGTCCGCAACCAGACCAAGGCGATCAAGGACCGTGACTTCGTCAAGGCAGCCCGGTACATGGGAGTCTCGACCCCGCGCATCCTCAGCCGCCACATCATCCCCAACGTCGCTTCGATCCTCATAGTCGACGCCACTCTCGGAGTGGTCTCGGCCATCCTCGCCGAGACGTCGCTGAGCTATTTCAACCTGGGTATTCAGAAGCCGGACGTCTCGATCGGCACGCTTCTTGCCGAGGGATCCGGCGCCGCCGTCACCAGACCGTGGCTCTTCGTCTTCCCTGCCGGCGTCCTTGTCCTCATGCTGTTCGCCATCAGCCTGATGGCTGACGCTCTGCGCGACGCGATCGATCCGACATCAGGAGCCAATCGTGACTGACATCCTCAACTCCGTCCCCACACTGCCGACCTCCGATTCACCGATTCTCGAGGTCAGAGATCTGACGGTCACGTTCCCCAACTCGAACGGCGATGTGAAGGCAGTGCGCGGGGTCAACTATTCCGTCCGACCGGGAGAGTTCCTCGGCATCGTCGGCGAATCGGGTTCGGGGAAATCGGTGTCGTCGATGGCCGTGATGGGACTCCTTCCGTCGAACGCGGTGGTGGAAGGCTCGATCAGTTACCGGGGCAGAGAACTCTTGGGCATGCCCGATGAACAGATGTCTCGGCTGCGCGGTTCCGAGATCGCGATGGTCTTTCAGGATCCGCTCTCAGCACTCACTCCTGTCTACACCATCGGAGAGCAGATCGCCGAGGGACTGCTCCTTCACGATGCGTCATTGAGCAAGGACGCCGCGCATGACCGCGCGATCGAGTTGCTGCGCATCGTCGGCATTCCTGTGCCTGAACGCCGGGTCAACGCCTATCCTCATGAGTTCTCCGGCGGAATGCGCCAACGGGCCATGATCGCGATCGCGATCGCCAACGATCCTGATCTCATCATCGCCGACGAGCCGACCACCGCACTCGACGTCACCATCCAAGCACAGATCCTCGAGGTGCTGCAGAAGGCGCGGGAGATCACCGGGGCCGCCGTCGTACTCATCACGCACGACCTCGGCGTCGTAGCCGGCAACGCTGACCGGATCGCCGTCATGTATGCGGGACGACTGGTCGAGACAGGGCCAGTCGAGAGCGTGTTCTCCCGCCCGCAGATGCCGTATACATCCGGTCTGCTGCGGTCCGTGCCCAATCTGGCGACTGCGGGCACTCAACGGTTGGTGCCTCTCGAGGGCAGGCCCCCGTCACTGTCGAACCTTCCTACCGGGTGTCCTTTCGCACCGCGTTGCCCCATCGCGCTCGACATCTGCCGCGAAGTCGAGCCGGAACTGAAAGGCCATGGCATCGCCGGAACATCCGCAGCATGCCACCGCGCCGACGAGATTGCGTCGGGAACGCTGACCGCAGCGGAGATCTTCCCGCGCCCTGATCCGGTGCAGAGGAAAGCCAGGGACCTCGGGGCGGCGCAGATCCTCGAGGTCACGGATCTGCAGAAGCACTATCCCCTGCTCAAGGGAGCCGTCTTCAAACGACAGATCGGTACAGTCAAGGCCGTCGACGGCATCGATTTCGAGATCAAGGCAGGACAGACACTCGGCCTTGTCGGTGAATCTGGCTGCGGCAAGTCGACGACGATCGGGGAGATCCTCGAGATGGTCGCACCGCAGAAGGGTTCGATCGTCATCAACGGAGTCGACGTGTCGACTCTGTCGAAGCGGGAACGTCTGGCGCTGCGCAAGGACGTGCAGGTCGTCTTCCAGGACCCGATGGCTGCGATCGATCCGAGACTGCCCATCGCCGATGTCATCGGTGAACCCCTCACGGTGCATGGAGTCCGGTCGGCCGAGCGGCACCGCAGAGTTGAGGAGATGCTTGACCTGGTCGGACTCGACCCCTCGATGGCCGATCGGTATCCTCATGAGTTCTCCGGCGGCCAACGTCAGAGGATCGGAATTGCCCGAGCCTTGGTGACGAATCCAAGCCTCCTCGTCCTCGACGAACCGGTATCGGCTCTCGACGTCTCAGTTCAGGCCGGGGTCATCAACCTTCTCGAAGACCTCCGCGACTCACTCGGACTGTCCTATCTGTTCGTCGCCCACGACCTCGCCGTCGTCCGGCAGATCTCTGATTTCGTAGCGGTGATGTACCTGGGACGCATCGTGGAATATGGGGGTTCGGACGAACTCTATGCGAGTCCGAAGCACCCCTATACCCGGGCACTCATGTCGGCGATCCCGGTGCCCGATCCGCTCGTCGAACGCTCCCGCGAACGTGTACTTCTCTCCGGGGACCTGCCCAGCCCGACCGACGACATCAGCGGCTGCAACTTCCGCACTCGCTGCCCGCTCTACCTCCTGCTCGACCCCGAACGGCAGCAGATGTGCGCGCAGATCGATCCGCAGCCGAGTCCCTCGGGCGAGAGCCTGGTGGCCTGCCACCATTCGGAGCTGATCGGCGAGCTCGATCACCCCCACTGAACCAGCACAACCCGCTCAAGGAAAGGCAAGAACAATGATGATCAGGATGAGAAGGGCGACAGTGGTCGTCGCCGCGACCGCCGCTCTGGGGCTGGCTCTCTCCGGCTGCCAGCAGCAGAACAACGGCTCGGGCGGAGTGGACAGCGACAAGGCGGACAAGGAGATCTCGGCACTGCCGACCACCGATTACCAGAAGGCGAGCTACGACGAGGTCGCCGACGGCGGTACACTGACCTACCCGATGACGGAGATTCCGGCGAGTCTGAACTACTATCACGCCGACGGCGCGCACGTCGACAACAATAATCTGTACGGAACCTCGCTCGGCGGACCGATCTCCATCAAAGCGGACGGCACGTGGGAGGTCGACAAGAACTACGCAGAGAGCGTTGAAGTCGCCAGCGAGGACCCACTGGTCATCGACGTCAAGCTCAACAAAGACGCCGTGTGGGAAGACGGCACCCCGATCGACGTCGAGGACTACAAAGCCTTCTGGAAGACCCGCGACGGAAAGTCCGACGAGTACCAGGTCGCATCGACGAAGGGCTACGAAGACATCGAGTCGATCGAACCCGGGGCGGACAAGTACGAAGTGAAAGTGACTTTCAAGACGCCCAACATCGATTGGCCGAACTACATTGCGGCTCCGCTGCCGAATGAGATCAGTGAGGACCCCGAGGTCTTCAACAAGGAGTACACCAAGAAGGTGCTGCCCTCCAACGGTCCGTTCAAGGCCGAGAGCGTCGACAACAAGTCCGGTGTCATCACCATGGTGCGCAACGACAAGTGGTGGGGCCAGACCCCGAAGCTCGAGAAGGTCGTCTTCAAGGTCGTGTCGCAGGCGCAGCAGGCTCAGGCTTACGCGAACAAGGAGATCGACGTCGTCGATGTCGGCACCGACGGCGACGCGTATCAGACGGCGAACAACCGTGAAGACGGCGCCATCTACAAGTCGCAGGGAATGCAATGGACTCACCTGACGATGAACGCCGAGAAGGGCGCATTGAAGAACCAGGAAGTCCGTGACGCCATCGGCAGGGCAGTCAATCGCGAAGCGATCGCCCAGGCGGCCATCGGCCCGGTCGAGGCTCCGGTGACCTTGGTTAACAACTACACCTTCATGCCCGGTCAGAAGGGCTACCAGGACAACACCGGCGGCAGTCTGGATTTCGATCCCGAAGCGGCGAAGAAGATCCTTGACGACGCCGGATGGACACCCGGCGACGGCGGAGTCAGGGAGAAGGACGGCGAGAAGCTCCAATTCAAGATCGTCGTCCCTGCAGACACCGCATCGAATGCGCAGCGGGCTGAGCAGATCATGAAAGATCTAAACGAGGTCGGCTTCAAGATCGAGCTGGAGACCGTCCCGGTCGCCGCGTACTTCGCCGACAACATCCTCAACGGCAATTTCGATATGGCGACGTTCACCTGGGAAGGCACGGCGTTCCCGATCTCGTCGGGTTCGAACCTGTTCTACCCCGCCGACTCGGAGCAGAACTACTCGAAGATCTCGAGCGACGAGATCGGTGAGAAGTTCAAGGCTGCGACAGCGACGCTCGATGAGGAAGAGGCCCGTAAGCTGGCCAACGAAGGCGATGCGGCGATCTTCAAGCTCAAGCCGGTGATTCCGATCTACCCGACTCCGTACGTGTGGGGAGTCAAGGACGACATCGTCAGCCTCGGACCCCGCCAGCTTGAGACGCCTGATTGGACGACCATCGGCTTCAAGGACTGAGGCGACTGATATGACTGTCCATACAACCGGAGCGGCCAGAGGTTCGCTCACCTGATCTCCGGCCCCGTGGTTCCACGTTCTCCCACGGGGCCGGTCTCAAACGCATCATCGGGAGCGCTCCGGAGTTCGGGTGAGAAGACGCAGGACGCGGGCGGAATGATTCCGCCCGCGTCCTGCGGGTTGGTCCTCAGCGGACCACGGGAGTCCGCATCACCTCGGCGAGGGTCAGTTCACCTCGGCGGGATCGGCCGAGACCCGACCGCCGTTCTCGAGGGCATCGATCGAGGCCATCTGAACGTCGGTGAGTTCGAAGTCGAAGACGTGGAAGTTCTGGGCCATGCGCTCGCGGCTGTTCGACTTGGGGAAGAGGATGTGGCCGCGCTGCAGGTGCCAGCGGATGATGACCTGGGCCCACGACTTGCCGTGGGCGGCCGCGATCTCGCCGATGACGGTCGACGCGTAGTCGACGCTGCCCTGGCCGAGCGGTCCCCACGCCTCGATCTTGATGTCGTTCTCGGCGAGGAGGGGACGGGTCTCGATCTCCTGGAACTGCGGGTGGAGCTCGATCTGGTCGACGGCCGGGATGATGCCGGTCTCAAGGATCGCCGGCAGGTACCGGTAGTCGAAGTTCGAGACGCCGATCGACCGGGTCAGGCCCTCGTCGCGGTAGGAGGGGAAGGCCTCCCAGGTCTCGACGGCCTTGTTCTGGGCCGGTGCCGGCCAGTGGATGAGGTAGAGGTCGACGTAGTCGAGGCCGAGCTTGCCGAGGCTCTCCTCGAGCGCGCGGCGCGACTCGGCCGCACCCTGGCGGTCGTTCCACAGCTTGGTCGTGATGAAGAGCTCGTCGCGGGCGATGCCGGAGTTCTTCAGGGCGCGACCGACGCCCTCTTCGTTGCCGTAGACGGCAGCGGTGTCGATGTGACGGTAGCCGACCTCGAGCGCGTCGGTGACGATGCGCTCGGTCTCGGCCGGGTCGACCTTGAAGACGCCGAAGCCGAGCTGGGGGATGGTCTTGCCGTCGTTGAGAGTGAGAGTGGGAACCGACATCATGTCGCCTTTCGTCACGGATGGGAGTCTGATCGGCGCCCGGTGGGGCGCCTCGACGGGTTCAGCTGCCGGTCTCCGGCACCTGATCCGAGCGTACAACGGCACAAGGTCCGTGGATCATTCCCGGTTGTCCGAAAGTTTCCGTTGAACGGGAATCAGGGCCTCGCCGAGGCGGTCGGTCGGTGCGTCTGCGACGGCCGGGCCGCGCCGGTCGCGTTCAGTCGGCGGTCGCGCTCAATCGGCGAAGACCGTGTGGACGTCGCCGGTGTGGGCGCGCCCGCCGAGGTCGGTGAGTTCGAGGACGATGGCGGATCCGACCACCTCGGCGCCGAGTTCGCGGACGAGTGCCTGCGCAGCGGTGAGCGTGCCCCCGGTCGCGAGGATGTCGTCGACGAGGAGGACCCGGTCGCCGGGGGAGAGGACGGCGGGGGCTTCGATCGTCGCGGTGCCGTACTCGAGCGAGTAGGACACGGCGGCGGCCGGCCGGGGCAGTTTCCCGGCCTTGCGGATCGGGAGGATTCCGGCTCCGGTCATCGCGGCGATGGCACCGGCGAAGAGGAAGCCGCGGGCCTCGAGCCCGCCGACGAAGTCGAAGCGGCCGAGGAATGGGGCGATGAGCGCCTCGGTGACGGCGGTGAACGCGGGGCCGTCGGCGAGCAGGGGAGAGATGTCGCGGAAGTTCACCCCGGGTTCCGGGTAGTCGGGGATCGAGGTGATGAGGGCCTGCGCGCGGTCGAGCTCTGCATTCGTCACGGGTCAACTGTACTCGGGTGGGGTGGAGCCTTTTCGGCTGGTGCTCGAGAGCGTATCGTCGACGCCAAGACGTCAGGGCGCAGACCGGCGAGGGGAGAAGATGAGCACGTCCGATGACGAAGTCACCCTCGCCGAGGCGTTCGCTCGGGTGCCCCGGCAACGCTTCCTTCCCGAGCATCAGCAGGGGTGGGTGGGGTCCAACATTCCGCTCGAGATCGGGTGTGGTCAGACGAACTCGCAGCCGAGCACGGTCGCGGACATGCTCAGCCTCCTCGGCGTCGAGCCTGGTCACTTGGTGCTCGATCTCGGGTCAGGCTCGGGGTGGACGACCGCACTCCTCGGCGTGCTCGTCGGTGGGCGCGGCCGTGTCATCGGGGTCGAACGGCATCGGGAGCTCCTCGACAGTGCGATCATCGCCTGTGATGGGCTGGGGATCGAGTCGATCGAGTTCGCCGAGGCGGTCGCCGGGACCCTCGGCCTGCCCGAGCGTGCGCCCTTCGACCGGATCCTCGTCTCTGCCGAAGCTGTTGAGCTGCCTAGCAGTCTTGTCGAGCAGCTGAGGGTCGGGGGAGTGATGGTCATCCCCGTCTCCGGCGAGATGCTCCGCGTCGAGCGCACCGGCGAGGCGGCCGAGGACGTGTCGATCACTCGCCACGGTCGCTACCGGTTCGTCCCGCTCATCGAGGAGTGAGCGCGGACGGCTGGTCGTGAGCTCAGGGTTCGTCGTGAACGCAGGGTTCGTCGTGAGCCAGGCTCGAGGGCGACTAGCGGCGCGATACTTAGGCGCTTCGACGGTACTCCGACGCGGCCAAGGTGCTTCGACGGTACTCCGACGCGGTGAACCGACACATACGCGGTCGCGCTCAGCGCCCATTCCTATCGACGCGGTCATCCGACATATACGCGGTTAGCAGACCGCGTATATGTCGGATCGCCGCGTCGCTGGTGCGCCGTCGATGTCGAGCACAGCGCTCTCACTCGAAGTCGTTTGATACGAAATTCGTGCGTCTATTGACGTTTGTTTCGTATTAGAGCACTATGATGTCATGTACCAGGTGTTCACGACCGGAGAGCTGAGGAACCTCGGCTGTTCGGATCGCGACGTCCGACTTGCTGTCGACTGCTGTCTCGAGCTCGTCGCCCGAGGAAGGTTCGCCGTCAAAGCTCAGTGCGACAACCCCAGACATGCTCGGATCTGGGAGGCAGTTCGCCAAGGCGATGCCGAAGTGCTCGGAATGTTAGGGGATGTCCGTGACCGCCTCGAACGGACGAAGATCCTCATCAGAACGCGGGCTGACCTCATCAATCGACGCTGCGCGGATTCCGGCATCAGCTCTGCCGAAATCTTCTCCCACCTCTCCGCGGCCCTTCTCTGGGAATTCGTCATCGTGAGCATGGAGAAGCCTGTGGTCGAAGTCATCAGGACGAATACGAACACTCGGCACGCCCACCTGATCATCCGCAGACGAACCGTTCCGGCGCAGCACATCGCTCGCCTCGGCGATACCGTGGTGACGTCGAAAGAGCGCACGCTCATCGACGTAGCCCGTGATTACCCTCTCGACCTCAGCGTGCCGATGCTCGACGATGCTCTGCGGAAGTGCCTGGTCGCGGGCGACGGACTGCTCACGATTCTGTCCGAGTGCCCCGAAGTGCGTGATGCCGCCCGAGTGAGAACCGCCCTCGGACTCGCCGACCCCCGCCGCGAGTCGCCCGGGGAGTCGATCGTCGCGGTGCGGTTCCATGAGATCGGCGTGGACGGCTTCGAACCGCAGGTCGAGATCGTCGACGATCGCGGCTTCTTCATCGCCCGCGTCGACTTCCTGCACGCGAAGTCGAAGACGATCGTCGAGTTCGATGGGCGGATCAAGTACACACTCGACGGACAGGACGCCCGGGACGCCTTCGATCGGGAGCGCGAACGTGAGAGGCAGCTGCGAGCTCTGAGCTATCACGTCATCCGAGTGTTCTGGAAGGACCTGTGGAGGCGGCAGGCGTTCACCGAGATCGCCCGGATCGTCGCCGCGCGCACACCGGCTGCTTCGACGCGGTGATCCGACATATACGCGGTCGCGCTCCGTGCCCGTTCCTATCGACGCGGTGATCCGACATATACGCGGTCTGCTTACCGCGTATATGTCGGATCAC
>NZ_SJXG01000037.1:0-5271 GCF_012027885.1 Brevibacterium sp. LS14 | reverse complement strand
GCAGCGACGCGGCTGACGGTGAGGTGGTCCACGACCACACCGGTCAGCGCCCAGCCCACCCCGCCACGGGTGATCTTCGCCCGCGGCGCCGCGGCCTTCGACGTGTCCTGCCGCCACGTCCGACGGCAGGTAACACACCGGTACCGGCGGACCCGGACCATCAAGGTCGTGGGCCGGTGCCCGAACGGCTCGTGCGCCAACCGGCGGATCACCGTGTCTCGGGGCACGCCCTCGGCCCCGCACTCCCTGCACCACGGGTCCGGCTCCAGGACCCGGCACTGGATCACCGCACGATCAGGCTCAACCCGCTGTCCGACGGCCTCGAGGCCGAGCTCGTCGAGACGGCAGAACGTGGTCAGGTCAGGGCGAACGAAGGTAGCGTGATCCATGTCGAGGTCCTCAGGATGGGCAGTGTCAGAACTTCCATCCTCGGAGGGCCTCGACCCCTATCCAGCGACCGACGCGCCCAACCCGACTACACTCTCAGCTGCGAAGAGCCGGATTCAGCTTCTGCTGCCGCGATGACACGTTTGGCGTCGTCCAACGACAATGTAGGAATAGATGGCATCAATTGCTCCTTCGAATGTGGCGTGCGCTTTGTGGCTCGAGCCGCTCCAGAGCCGCCCGTTGGTTTGCCTGTTGAGTTTGTGACCGACAGCGCTCGTATTGTGTTCGCCTTGCGGACGTGCGTTGGCGGACTACGGGAGCTTGGACGCGAGGACGTCGGCCGCCAGGATCTCGGGTGCTGCGCTGAGGAGGTGCTGGTTGGCCATCAGGGCTGCGACGATGGCGCCGTTGGCGTGGGCGTCGCGAGCGGCCTCGTCGGGGAATGCATCGAAGATCCAGAAGGTGTCGGCGTGGGTCCTGACCGCGAACCAGACAATCGTTCCTACTTCTTCGTTGGCGAGTTCGACAGCGCCGGCGAGCAGATCGGCGAGCGCGTCGTGCTGTCCATCGGCCGCGACGATCTTGGCGACGAAGGCATACGGAAGTGATGCGGGTGTTGACATGAGGGACTCTCCTTGAAGTCGTGATTCTTCGTGTGACGAGTTCAGCGTATGACGAGCGAGGGCCGGTGGGGAGTGGCGTATACGGCAGTATTGCTATTGTTTACGTCATGCGTATTGGACTGATCGCGATTGACGGCTGCTTCGGTTCGGCTATCGCGTCGATCATCGACATCGTGCGGGTGGCCGACGGAGCCCGCGGCGATGTCGACCCGCGGATCGACCCGATCGAACTCGCCATCCTCGGACCGAAACGGCGAGTGACCACGACGGCATCGATGACCCTGTCGGTGGACCACCCGCTGTCGGAGTCCGCAGAGTTCGACGTGGTCGTCGTCCCTGCGCTTGGAACCCTTACGGCCGCCGCTACCAACGACGCCCTCCAGAGCCGAGATGCTCGTTCGGTCATCGCCTCGCTCGGGCGCCTCGACGAGGCGACCACCCGGATCGCCGCGGCGTGCACCGGCGTGTTCGCTGTCGCCGAGACCGGACGGATGCAGCATCGGCGGGCGACGACCAGCTGGTTCCTGGGGCCGGAGTTCCTGAAGCGCTATCCGACCGTCGCCCTCGATCTCGACACCATGGTCGTGGTCGACGGGAACCTCGTCACCGCCGGCGCCGCGTTCGCCCACATCGACCTCGCGCTCTCACTCGTGCGATCGATCAGCCCCGACCTGGCCCAACACGTCGCCAAGCTCCTCATCATCGACGAGCGCCCGTCGCAGGCGGCCTTCGTCGCCTACGAACATCTCCGGCACGAGGACCCGATCGTCGTCGAGTTCGAACGCTTCGTGCGCGCCCGCCTGGACGAACCGTTCAACGTCGCCTTCGTCGCGCAGTCGCTCGGCACCAGCCGGCGCACCCTCGAACGACGAGTCCGTGCGGCGCTCAACCTCACTCCGCTCGGCTTCGTCCAACGGCTTCGCATCGAGCGAGCTCGGCACCTCTCAGCAACCACGGACCTCACCTCCGCCGAGATCGCGCTACGGGTCGGCTACGCGAACGCCGAGACTCTGCGCTCCCTCCTGCGTAGGGAGCGACGCCGTTCCTGACCTATCGCCATGCCTGTAGCCGGTGTGCTAGTACTCGACTGGAACCAGCTCTCAGCACGTCGCGTCGACGCTCCTGCGTCGCCCCTGGACGACCCACTCGACACGCCCGCACCACAGGCCATGTGACGTGTCCCGGCTTCCCGGACGGTCGGGGTTGGGTGGCTGTGATGTCGCTGCGTTCTCGTCGAGAGGATCAGCAGACCCGATCAGAGTCGATTGGGATAAGACGCGAAGGCGGTCAGGTCAGGGCGGCCGAAGCCGGCCGGCGGGGTAGCGTCGGACACGTCGAGGTCTTTC
Source organism: Brevibacterium sp. LS14 (assembly GCF_012027885.1). Taxonomy (NCBI): domain Bacteria; kingdom Bacillati; phylum Actinomycetota; class Actinomycetes; order Micrococcales; family Brevibacteriaceae; genus Brevibacterium; species Brevibacterium sp. LS14. The sequence continues at coordinate 2,915 of NZ_SJXG01000037.1, read as the reverse complement.
GGATGGATGGCGTAGGAACCTCCGTCGTCGGGAGATCTCGACGTCTATCTGCGGGCCGACGCGCCCGGCCGACCTACACCCTCATCTGGCAAGAGCCTCCATAGCTTTCGATATTCGTGAAAGTGTCCGGCGCAGGAACGTTCTTGGGGTGGTCTATTTACGGAACTTCCGCAGTCGTCTCAGTTGATTGATCTTCTCCAGCGCGGCATGCTAGTTTCGGCGTCGCTATCGTGCTTCGCTAGAGACCCCGTGGAAGTCCCTGAGCACGATATTCGCCAGGAGTCATCGATGTTGACGCCCGAAAAACGCGATAGAAATGAGCCACGCTCGAGAAACCTGTATCATGCGCAATCGAGCTAACTGGCCGATTCGGAGAACCGAGCAAAAGCCGTTTAGCCTGCTCCACTCGGAGTTCCCTGAGCACTCCAATCACTGAATCGCCAGTTCCTTGGAACTCTCGGTAGAGGCTCCTTCGAGAGATGTGGATTCCCTTGGCGATGCTGGTTGCATCCACACTTGGATCGATAAGATTCGCACGCATATATGCGATGGCTTGTTCTCGTCGAGCAGCTCCAGGGAGATCTGCACTCGCGGTGGTTGGAGTAACCAGATTGAGCGTAGAGAACGCAAGGTCAGAAGCATGGGGTTCCAGCCGTACTGCGCCTTCAGGATCACGGATCTGAGTTTGCGCCAGGTTAACGAAGAAGGAGGCGACTGCCGATACCGCCCCGTCACAAGGCAAGGTTCGCGCGAGTAGATCGTTGCCGCGCGAGATACCTGCACGGGCGAAAGCTTCGTCGGCAGGAAGTTCGACAATGACCTGTTCGTAGGGGCCAGCATTGTGCATGACAAAAGGTGCGGAACTGTCGTAGATGACCGCAGACCCCGGAGGAACCACTGCGGTCCGATCAAATTGCTCTAGGACACAAGTTCCGCTGACTTGAAAGACGGTGTAAAGATACTCATCGCGCTCGTCGCCTTGTGCGATATGGCTGCGGCTGCGCCAGACATCCTCACCTCCGGCTCTCTTGATGGATAGTGCGAAGCTGGGAAATCGTCCGAGGGTGACCTCGCCGTGGAAATCAGAGGTCAAGGGGTCGGTAGAGACGTCGACGTAAGCCTGTTGACGGATGTGCTGCCAGTGATCTGCAGCATCGTTATTCGAGTTCTGAGTAGTCGACCATCTACTCAACCGGAAACTGGGGACAGTTGGCTCACTCATGTGACGGCACCCCTTATATTCTCGCGAGAACAGTGTCAATCGGTTTGGTGGTTGGCCGGAAGCCTATTACTGACGAACTATACAGTTCGGGTGCCACCATTGGTGGCACCCGAACCCGTTCTCTGATGTCGTTAAATGAAGCTTGCAACCCTCCTGGAGGGTGGATCAGGTCAGGCTGAAATGAGCCCGTGCGGATCGATGATGAACTTGTCCGAAACACCCTTATCAAAGCTTGCGTAGGCGTCTGGAGCATCGTCGAGACTGATGATCTTCGTGTTGAGCATGTCGCTGAGGTACGGCATGCGGTCCCAGAGAATGGCCATCATCAACTCGCGGTTGTAGTGCATGATCGGTGCCTGGCCGCCCGAGATTCGTGGTGACTTGATCCATGCTTTTCCGAAGTCGAGTGGGAAAGTTCCTTCCTGCTCTGCTTTCGACTCTGCAAGCGGATCGGGTCCGTACACTCCGATGATGCCAGTAGCCCCGCCAGGTCGGGTAGCGTCCATGACTTGATTGATCGCGTGCGCGGGATTCATATCTCCGGCCTCACGACCGATTCCATGTGCTTCCGAGCCGACGTAGTCCACCGCACAATCCACCATGGGCTCGCCTAGAATAGCTTCGATCTGATCGGTCAGAGGAACATCCTCGTTGAGGTCAATGGTCTCGCAGCCGTTCTGTTTCATCAGATCGAGGCGGTCCTTGTGGTAGTCGCCGACAATGATGCATGACGCTCCGAGGAGGCGAGCTGCCGCTGCCCCGCACCGGCCGACAGGTCCTGCACCGGCAATATAGACTGTCGAGCCTGGCTTGGCGCCGGCCTCCATGAGTCCGTGGAATGCAGTGGGAAGAATGTCTGACAACAGGGCCAAGTCGCGGATCTTCTCCATGGCCTGGTCCTTGTCTGGGAAGCGGAGCAGCTGAAAGTCGGCATAGGGCACAAACAGGTATTCCGCCTGTCCACCTTGCCAATTGCCGAGGTTGAACCCGTAGGCTGCGCAGGGGCCATCTGGATTCGTAGTCTCGCAGACTTCCGTCCTGCGCCCCCGGCAATTGCGACACCGGCCGCAAGCGACATTGAACGGCACCGAGACGAGATCGCCTTCCTTGAGGAAAGTAACATCGGATCCGAGCTCAACTACCTGGCCTGTCATTTCGTGTCCCATGACCATGCCTTGGGGCACTGGGAAGGAGCCGCGGTAGATATGGAGGTCGCTTCCGCAGATGTTTGTAGCGACGATTTTCAAGATGACCCCGTGCGGTGCTTTTTCTCCGGTGGGCATCTCGAGCTTCGGGAAGTCGAGGTTTTCGACCTGCATGTCTTGCGGATTTGCGAACACTACTGCGCGATTGCCATCAGCCATGATTTTCGTGTCCTTCCATAGTTTTCCTTCCAGCTTTCTGCTGGAACTTGCATGCGAAATCGCTTATGTTTCGCCTGCCATTTCAGACTAGTAATCGGTTCGGTTGATGTCGTTCGCTACTCGTGCCACTCCAGTCAACGATCGTGCCAGGCACCGTAGTCGGACGGTCGAATAACTGGCTCATCGCAGTTGAGGGTGTAGTCGGGGTCTGAATCCGCCGGCCTCGAGTAGAGATCGGGCGATGTAGTGGGGCTCATCGCAGTTGAGGGTGTAGTCGGGGTCTGAATCCGCCGGCCTCGAGTAGAGATCGGGCGATGTAGTGGGTGAGG
>NZ_SJXG01000036.1:0-62183 GCF_012027885.1 Brevibacterium sp. LS14 | reverse complement strand
GGCGATGTCAAGGCGTCGAAGCAACATGGGGCTCGCCGGCGAGCAGTCGAGCGAATGCCTCGGTGGGCGTGAGATAGCCCAGTCGGCGGCGGGGTCGATTGTTGATCTCCTCGGCGATGGTGGTGAGGTAGGGCTGGTGATCGGGGATCACCGTGCCCTTGGGCAGATACTCCCGGTAGAGCCGGTTCGTGTTCTCGTTGCTGGGCCTCTGCCAGGGCGAGTGGGGATCGGCGAAGTAGACCGGCATCGCCGTGGCCAGGGAGACCTTCGCGTGCTGGGCCATCTCGCTGCCCTGGTCCCACGCCAACGATGCCTTCATCATCTCGGGCAGGTCGTTGAAAAACTCGATGACCGCGTCAGCGGTTGGCTCGGCGTGTTTCGAGGGCAGGGCCAGCAGCCCGGTGAACCCGCTCATCCGCTCCACCAGCGTCGCCGCGCACGAGGTGCCGTTCTTCCCGATGATCAGGTCACCCTCCCAGTGCCCCGGCACCCGACGCTGGGCGGCGTCCTCACCTCGCTCCGCGATCGGGACCATACCTACGATTGGGCCACCGCGCGTCCGCCCGGTCGTACGTGGTCGGCGCTTGGTCCGCTTGGACTGCAGGAAGATGCCCTTGCGGGCGAGCTCACCCTTCGGGATTGCGTAGATGTACTGGTAGATAGCCTCACCGGAGACGGTTCGGCCGCGTGCGTCAGGAGAGTTCGCCATGCGTTCAACGGTCGGGTCTGTCGCCTCCAGACGCAACCGGCCCGCTATCTCGTTCGGCGTCCAGGACGCGGCCAGGTCGGCGTCCACCCTCGCCTGCAGCACCGGATCCCCCGCGACCTTCCGCTGCTGCGGGCGAGCTCGCCGACGCTGCGCTCTGACGTCTGCGGTCACGGCCTGGTAGCCGCGGGTCTTCGTCGAGTTCCGGTGAAGCTCCCGCGAGATCACCGACGGGCAACGCCCCAGGTGACGGGCGATCCTCCGCACCGACCAGCCCGCTTTCGAGGCCGCCGAGATCTCCGACCTGTCGCTGAACGACAACCCCACCCGCGCCATCTGCACACTCCACCGATCAGACCCCCGCCGACCGGGAGTGTTGCTTCGACGCTATGACACCACCCTATTGTTCAAACCGATGGCCTCGACACTGAAACTCGAACAGCATTTTGGAATGTAATCGTTATATTTCGCGAAATTGTTGGAGGCAAGCAAAGGCACCCGCGCTACGCAAGGTCAACAATTGAAGAACTCCTTTTGCGATTATGGGCTCGATACTTCAAGAGTCCAATTGATGACAAGCCGAGCAGCTTTGACGTCTGGCAAGATATTAAGGAGGTGATTCTACGTTCGAGCTGGGTTGATGCGTTTGATCTCGTCGAATTATTGGCGAAAATACTCGCAGAACTTGACCGGGAGCGAGGAGAAGAATATAGCGCACTATTTGCCGACACGCTCAACGATCGTTTCGAGCAATACTTGGTGGGTTATCGATTTATTAACAACGAAATAGTTCCGATTGATTCCAATATTGACATTGACTCGATAGATGGCGCGTTGTCGGCTTCGGGTGTAATTCCCGGGGCTCATCGTGCGCTCGAGCGAGCAGTGGAACTCCTGGCCGATAGGGAGAGCCCGGATTACGCCAACTCTGTCAAAGAGGCGATTTCGGCGGTCGAGGCAGTCATCAATAAAATCACCGGGCAAAGCACGTTGGGAGGTGGTTTGAAACAGCTCTCCGCGTCGGGCGTCGTATTGCATCCAGCGTTGGTAACTGGTTGGTCGAATATCTATGGATGGGCGTCGGATGAGAACGGCGTGCGGCATGGTGGTGTGGACGCTGCGTCCATAGATCAGGCAATGGCCAAGTATATGCTCGTCACATGTTCTGCGTTCGTCGCTTATCTCATTGAAGAGGGTCGGAAAGCCGGACGGATCTCGGAGATTTCTTTTCCGTAGCCTCAAATGCCGCAGCTGAACTTGCGCTGGAGCGCTGGTGGGGTTGCCAAAATGAGGCGGTAGGGTGCATTATTTCTCTCTATTTGCGGTCATCGACAAAGTTGGACTCGCCCGTTGACAGCCGGGACGCGTGGAACCCGCGCCATCGTGTCTCGTGAAGGTGCCCAGGTGCCGCGCTAAGCTGGACGCGCATCCGGGAACCGAGACGAGGAGAGCACAGTGGAAGCGAGCAGGCGCACGATCATCACCTCGGCGGGAGCCGTCGGCACCGTCGGACTCATCTCAGCGTGCGGCACCGACGATGCGGGCTCCAGATCATCGGAGTCGGGTAACGGCTCCTCCGAATCCACCGCTAGCGGGGCGACGATCCCGGCGAGTGACGTTCCCGTCGGATCGGGCACGGTCATCGACGAGACCTATGTCGTCACCCAGCCGAAAGAGGGCGAGTTCTACGCCTTCTCCTCGGTGTGCACGCATCAGGGCTGCCAGGTGCGCACGGTGACCGAGGACAAGATCACGTGTCCATGCCACTCGTCCCAGTTCTCGACGACGACCGGCGAGGTCCTCGGCGGTCCCGCCACCGAGCCGCTGCCGAAGTACGAAGTCTCCGAGTCCGGCGGCGATCTCACGATCTCCGGGAAGTAGACCTCACGATCTCAGGAAGGTGAGAGCCTCACCCTCGGGGTGGTGAGGGATCTCTCCGAGGTGGGGGCTCGAGCGGTCAGCTTGGGTGGTCAGCTTGGGCCGTCGCCGGGCTTCGTCGGCCCGCCGTCCGACCCGCCATTCGACCCCGGGTGCCCGCCACCTGACCCGGTCGAGCGGGGCAGCATCCAGGCGATCGCCAGCCCGAGGGCGAAGCCGATCATCGCGAAGGGGATCATCTGGAGCGGGCCCCAGATGAGCAGGCCCACGACACCCCCGATGACCATGCCGATGACGGCGATGGTCCAGACCCGGGCGTCCAGGCGGAACTGTTCTCTGTCTGACATCATCTCTCCTCAACTCGGTCCGCTGGGCGGTCGCCCCGCGGATTCCGTCTCCATTGACTGGGTGAGCATGGTGGGTGAGCGGCCGCGTGTACGGCTGCGTGTGCGGATCGTTACCCGAGGAGGATCCCCGGGACGACGAGGGCGCCGGTGACGGCGAGGAGGATCGCCGCGGCGACCCCGAGGCGGACACCGCCACCGCGCGGCACTCCGGGTCCAGAGGCACGCCACGGCAGTCCCGGCCACGCCGCTGCGGCACGGTATCCGGTCCAGGCGTAGACGGCCACGGCTGCGAACCACACCCAGACGAACCAGTCTCCCCAGCCGCCGAAGGGGCCGATGAGGCGGACGAGGAGGAGGATCGCGAGCGCCCCGGCGAGCCCTGCGAGGAGCAGCACGCGCGACTGGGGGCGACGGGTCGCGCTCACCGCGGTCCACGCTCCGAAGGCGAGGGCGAACGTCGCGGTCAGCGCGGCGACGAGGGTCGGTGTCATCGGCTCTGTCCCTTCTCTGCAGCGCTCCGGCTCCCCGGCATCGCCTGGCCGGCCGCCCGCTCAGCGGCCCGTCCGGCAGCCTTCTCCGAGATGAGGTCGATCGCCTTGTCGACGGAGTTCGCGGAGTCGCTGAGCACGATGATCCCGGTCCCCGACCCGCGGTCGAAGCCGAGGAACGACCGATATCCGCCGGTCCCGCCGTTGTGCCACGTGATGTTCGGGGTGCGGTTCGTCGTCGTCATCCACGCCCAGCCGATCCGATCGGTCTCGTCGAAGTCCTCCCGGGGTTCGCTCGCGGCGGCCCCCGGCGCGGTGCCGGCCATCGTCGCCTGCAGCCAGATCGCCATGTCCCGGGGCGTCGACCGGATCGCTCCCGCCGGAGCCGATGCCCCGAGCGTCCATGGTGCCGCAGGCAGTCCCGACGACGTCAGACCGTGGGAGAGCCCCTTCGCCGAGGAGGGCACGAACGTGTCGTCCATCCCCAGTGGCTGCGTGATCCGCTCCCGGATGAGGTCGGCGTAGCTTCGTCCCGCCACCTCGGCGAGCGCCTGCCCGAGGACGGCGAACCCGAAGTTCGAGTACTCAGGCTCCGTGTCGCTGACGTCGACCTTGTCGAGCGCGCGGACGAGGTCGGTGACGTCGCCGCGGTAGGGATCGGTGTGGAGATAGCCTGCGAGGACCGTTGCGAGACCATCACCGACACTCGGCGCCGGCTCCTGCCGGGGCAGTCCCGACCGCTGCGTCGCGATCGCTCCGAGCGTCACCTCGGCGACGTCGCCGTCGAGTTCGGGCCAGACCTCGCCGAGGCGGGTCGACTCCTCCACCTCGCCCCGCTCAATGGCATCGGCGAAGAGCGCTGCCGTGAACGTCTTCGTGATCGACCCGATCTCGAACTGCGTCCTGCCGTCCGCGCCGGTCCCGGCCTCGGTGACGGTGTCGCCGTTGACCCTGACGACGGCGAGGTGGTTCCAATGCCCGCTCCCGAGCGCCTCGGCGGCGGCATCCATGAGGGCCGGATCCCCGGTCACCTCACCCTGGAATCCGCGTGGGAACGGGGTGATGAGGAGGAGTGCGAGGGCGACGGAGGCGGCGATGACGACGGGAAGGATCCTCCGCCGAGGCGGGTGCCCGGTCTGTGTGTGCGGTCCGGTATCGGTGGGTGCGGTCATGTCGGGTCTCCTCGGGTGGGTGCTCCTCGGATGGGGTGAGCGTCGTCCTCGGGTCAGCTCGTGCCGATGAGGATGAGGGTGAGCAAGGGGATGACCTTCTGCGCGGGAACCCGCCAGTGTCCACGCGGGATGTTCTCGAGCCAACCCGCCGAGGCGAGCGCCTTGAGATGGTGATAGATCTGCCCGGTGGTGCCGAAGCGGTCGTCGGCGCTGAGTTCGGCGACGGTCGTCGTCCCCTCGTAGACGGCCTGGAGGAGGGCGAGGCGCACGGGGTGGCTGAACGCGGTGAGCGCCGGGGCCGCCTCGGCGAAGTCGATGTCGGCGAACGCCTCAGCGGTCAGGCCCATCTGCCACGACACGGGGGACTCGGTGCCGGGCGGCGTGACATGGCCGGTGTAGACGACCCCGCCTGCGGCGCCGAGACGCTCGACGAGGCCGTTGAGCGCCCAGAACGTTTCCGCGTCGGGGACACCGGCCGAGGAGCGGCCCGGGGCGGTGCCCGCTGTCGACTCCCGTCCAACCGAGGGCGGGGTCGCCGCGGATCCGGCACCCGCCTCGGCGGGAGTGCTTGCGGTCACCGAGCCGGCGGCGTCCTCGAGCTCGGCGACCCGATCCTCGAGCCGGGCAAGGCGCTCCTCGAGCGGGTCCTCCGGTCCCGCGTCACGCGCGACAGCGGTGCCGTCTGCTCTCACATCCATGCTTCGACCATACACGTATTACGTAATTACGTAAAGAGAAGAATGATGGAGGACTGGGACTCGGCCGGAGGTCGGTCCTAGACTGGTGCAGTGATGAGTACTGAAGAATCGCGCACCGAACCCACGCTGTCGGCGGACGAGAACCTCACCGACGCGGGAGTCATGGGCGCGCCGATGATCGTCCGGGGAATCCTCGGCGTCCTCTTCGGCTTCGCCACGGTGTTCTGGCCGCGCGATGCCGAGAATCCGATGCAGCTGTCCCTCGGCGTCGGCATCGTCGACCTGCTCTGCATGGTCGACCTCGGTCTCCTCGCCCTCGTGCTCGTCTACCAGGCGCTGCGCTCGCCCCTGTCGGTGCGCACCGCCGTCTTCGGCCAGGCCATCGTCACGGTGCCGGCCATCGTCTTCCTCGCCATCGCCGACACCCCCGCCGAGCTGCGCGCGGCCCTGAGCATCTGGGCGATCCTCCACGGACTCATCGAGCTGTGGAACTACCGCAAGCTCGTCCACCACCCGATGGCCACCGACTTCCTCATCTCCGCCGCCGTCCACATCCTCCTGGGCATCATCCTCCTCGCCGGGGACACCCTGCAGGCGCTCGACATCGTCGGCTTCACCGGTGCCGCGGCGCTCATCGCCGGCGTGATCTTCATCATCGGCGGGTACTCGCGCATGAGCAGAGTCAGACAGGTCCGCCGGGCTGAGAGCTCCGGCGAGACGCCCGAGACGCCCGGCGAGACCGCAGCCGACGACGTGTGAGGCTCACGCACCGACACTCCGGCACCACCGACCGCCACCCGACCTCCGACCGATACCCGAGGTGAGATGAGCACCGTCGAACACGATTACAACGATGTGTCCCCGCTGACTCCGATCTCCGCGTCCGTCTCCTCGTCGGGCCTCCTCGGCGATCTCGCGGAAGCCAGCCGCGCACTGCCCGACGCCCTCTTCCGGCGCCTCTTCGAGGTCTCGCGCTCGCCGTCGCTGCTCATCGCCACCGACTACGACGGGACGATCGCTCCGATCGTCGACAACCCGGCAGAGGCGTACCCGCTCGAGAGCTCGGTCGACTCCCTGCGCGCGCTCGCCCTGCTGCCGTCCACCTCGGCGGGGGTGATCTCCGGACGCAGCCTGCGCGACCTCGCGGCGATGTCGCGGCTGCCGCGGGAGGTCCACCTCTTCGGCTCCCATGGCGGGGAGACCGACACCGACGTCCACCGTGCGCTCGACCCGAGCCAGCGGACGACGCTCGAGGCATTCCGCCGTGATCTCGTCGATGCTCTGCCCGCCGAGGTGATCGAGCATAAAACCGCGGGAGCGGCCGTCCATCTGCGCGGACTCGACGACGAGACGCGGGCACGGGTCGAGGACGGGATCGCCGCCCTCGTCGAGGACCACGCGATCTTCCCGACCCGGGGCAAGCAGGTCGTCGACCTCTCCGTGGTGCCCTCGTCGAAAGCCGATGCCCTGGCGAACCTGCGGACGCGCACCGGAGCCGACGTCGTCGTCTTCATCGGCGACGACCGCTCCGACGAGGGTGCGATGGAGACGCTCGGCGACCTCGATCTCGGGATCAAGGTCGGTGACGACGAGACGCATGCGGACTTCCGCCTCCCCGACCCGAATGCGGTCTCGGTCGTCCTCGCCGCGATCTACGAACTGCGCAAGTCCTGGCTCTTCGGCCGTGAGGCCACCCCCATCGACCGCCACAGCCTGCTCGGCAACGGACAGTCGACGGCGCTCGTCGACCCGCACGGAAGCATCTGCTGGATGCCGCACCCGCTGCCGCATTCGGCCTCGATGTTCTCCGAGATCCTCGGCACCGCTGCTGCCGGCTACTTCGCCGTCGACGCCGCCTCCGGCGTCGCCCCGCTCACCCAGCGCTACCTCACGCATTCGACCCTGCTCGAGACCCGGTGGCCGGGCCTGAGCTGCATCGACTACCTCGCTCCCGTCGACGGGGCCAGCGACGACACCATCGTCGTCCGCGTCCTCACCGGCGACGCCCCCGCCCGCATCCGCTTCGCCCCGCGCCTCGACTATGCGACCGTGCCCACTCGACTCGCCCCGGTTCGTGACGGCGTCCGGGTGCTCGGCACCGCCGAGCCGATCATGCTCATCGCCCCCGGTGTCGACTTCGACATCGTCGAGTCCGGACAGTCCCAGACTGCCGAGGCGACGGTGGTGCCCTCGGAGTTCCCCGGCGGAACCGTCGTCCTCGTCCTCGCATGCGGCAGCGGCACCGGCGATGCCCGCTACATCGCCGAGGGCGGTGAGGAGCGGGTGCGCGATCAGGCGCTGCGGTTCTGGACGAACTGGACGTCGACGCTGTCGATCCCGAGCCACCACCGGGAAGAGGTCATCCGTTCGGCGATCACCCTGCGCGCGCTCTGCCACGAACCCACCGGCGGCATCCTCGCCGCCCCGACGACCTCCCTGCCCGAAGGCATCGGCGGTGTGAGGAACTGGGACTACCGCTACACGTGGCTGCGCGACGGGTCGATGACGGCCCGTGCCCTGCTCGCGCTCGGCTCCCCCGCCGAGGCGGAGGGCTTCCTCTCCTGGCTGACCGGGATCCTCGACCACACCGTCGCCCCGGAACAGCTCCACCCGCTCTACGCCGTCGACGGATCCGCGCTGACCACCGAGGCGGTGCTCGCGCACCTGCCCGGGTACGCCGGCTCCCGGCCGGTACGGGTGGGCAACGCCGCCGAGCATCAGGTCCAGCTCGACGTCTTCGGACCGATCACCGAGCTCCTCGACGAACTCACCGAGCACCTCGGCGAGCTGCCGGAGGCGTACTGGAAGCTGACGACCCAGATGGTCGAAGCAGTGAGCAAGCGGTGGTTCGAAGCCGACCACGGCATCTGGGAGGCCAGGCGGCCGCCGAAGCACAACGTCTACACGCGGGTGATGTGCTGGGTCACCGTCGATCGGGCGCTGCGGATCGCCGAGCGCTTCGACAGGCAGCCCCCCGGCGCGTGGCGCCAGCTGCGGGAGGAGATCAAGAGCGACATCCTCACGCACGGCTACAACGAGGAGATCGGTGCGTTCACCGTCGCCTACGGTGAGACCGATCTCGACTCCGCGTGCCTGTTCGTCGGGCTCAGCGGTCTGCTCGAACCCGACGACCCGCGGTTCATCGCGACCGTCGACGCCATCGAACGGGAGCTGCGGGTGGGCCCGACGGTCTTCCGCTACCGCTACGAGGACGGTCTGCCGGGACTCGAGGGCGGGTTCCACATCTGCACGACGTGGCTCATCGAGGCGTTCATCAAGGTCGGGCGCATCGACGACGCGTGGGATCTGTTCCGCCAGCTCGACAATCTCCTCGGACCCACGGGGCTGCTGCCCGAGGAGTACGACCCCGTCGCGGAGATGCATCTGGGCAACCACCCGCAGGCGTACTCCCACCTCGGCTACATCCGGGTCGCGCAGATGCTCGACGCCCACCGCCAGAGCTGAGGGGGTCGTCGCTCAGACGAGGTCGGCGAGCGCCGCGGCGTCCGGGGTGCCCGCCTCGGCGGACCAGAGGATGAGCTGCTGCCCGGTCGACCCGGCGTAGGTGAACGAGTCCCACTGGAGGCGGATCCGCCCTGCGCGGGGGTGGTTGAGCACCTTGTCCCCGAAATCCTGCTCGGCCACGCGATGCTCGGCCCACCAGCGGCGGAAGTCCGCATCGGCGATCGAGAGCCGACCGACGAGCGAGGCGAGTTCGGGGTCGTCGGGGTTGTCCGCGGCCTCACGGCGGAGGATGCCCACGCACGTGCGCGCCACCGTGTCCCAGTCCTCGTAGAGGTCTCGGATCTGCGGGACCGTGAACGTCATCGAGACGTAGTTGCGCTCGTGCGGCGGCAGTTGGGAGAAGTCCATGAGCAGAGCCGCTGCCGCCGGGTTCCAGGCGAGGATGTCCATCCGTGCGCCGAGGACGATCGCGGGCAGGTCTCTCAGCTGGTCGAGGAGCAGCTGGAGGCGGCCGTTCGCGGCTTCGCGACCCGGTGCGGGGGAGTGGTGCCCGCGAGCATGAGCGAGGAGGTCCTCGGCGTAGGCGGTCTGCTCGGACGTCAGGGACAGCACTCGGCAGAGGGCGGCGAAGACCTGGTCGGACGGGGCGAGTCGGCCCTGTTCGACCCGGGTGTAGTAGTCGGGGCTGACCGCGACGAGCTGGGCGACCTCCTCGCGGCGCAGACCGGGCACCCGCCTGATGCCCGTCGATCCGACGACGTGGCTGGGCACCGACCCTGGCGAGACTTCGCCTCGGCGGACGCGGAAGAACTCGCCGAGCGCGGCGAGCTGGGGTGAGGAGGCCATGCCCTCACGATAGCCCGGTGCGCGGGCGGTGTTCCTGGGAGGGATCCTTCCCAGGAACAGTCCTGTTCTGGTTGGGGCGCGGGAACCCGCGAAGGATGGAAGCACGAGGACGACGCACAGGATCGTCCCACCGACCACGAGGAGGACCCGTGTCCACAGGCACCATCAAGCGCACCGAACTCACGAACGTCGAGCACGTGACGTTCCGCAATCCCGACATGTACTGGGACATCGCCGCCGACATCCACTTCCCGACCGACTTCGACGAGACGCGCACCTATCCGACGATCGTCGCCGCTCACCCCATCGGCAGCTGCAAGGAGCAGACGTCGGGCAACGTCTATGCTCCGGCCCTCGCCGATGCCGGATACGTCGTCATCGCCTTCGACGCGAGCTTTCAAGGGGCCAGCGGCGGGCTGCCGCGCTTCCTCGAGGATCCCGCTCAGCGCGTCGAGGACTTCAGCCGCGTCGTCGACTACGCCGTCACCCTTCCCTACGTCGACGCCGAACGGATCGGCGTCCTCGGGATCTGCGGCGGAGGCGGCTACACATGGGCGGCGGCGAAGACCGAGAAGCGGTTCAAGGCCGCCGTGTCGATCACCGGAGCGAACTTCGGCCGTCTCCAGCGGGAGATGTCCGAACTCAGCGGTGGCCCGCTCGCGGCACTGCGCGGCATCGGAGATCAGCGCACCGCGGAGGCCCGAGGCGCCGAGAGCCTCGTCAACGGGTTCCTCCCCGAGACCGCCGAGGCGGCACAGGAGACCGGAGACATCGACATCATCGAAGCCTTCGACTACTACCGCACCAACCGGGGCCGGGCCGAGGGCGGTGCCGTGAGCTTCGAAGGCGCGCACGGATCGTCGGCGCTCGGCTGGGATGCCTTCGACCTCGCCGAAGTGCTCCTCGACCAGCCGCTCCTCGTCGTCATCGGCGACGAGGGCAAGCAGGGGGCCTTCGGCGCGTGGCGCGACGGCCACACGATCATCGAGAAGGCCGCATCGGAGGACAAGGAACTCGTCGAAATCCCCGGTGCCTCCCACTACGACCTCTACGACCAGGGCGACGGGGCCGGGAAGGCGCTCGAGTCGGTCATCCCGTTCTTCGCTCGGACGCTCTGAGGCCTCACTCGACGAGGAGGCTGACCATCTCGGCGATGCACGCCGGGCGGTCCTCTCCCTCGATCTCGATGACGTGACTGATGATCACCTGCGTGCCCTTGGGCCCGCGGGTGACATCGGTGAGCGTGGCGGTGTCGCGCAGGCGCGAGCCGACGCGGACCGGCTGCGGGAAGCGGACCCTGTTGAGCCCGTAGTTGATCTTCATCGACACCCCGTCGATGGCGAAGATCTCCGAGGAGAACTTCGGCAGCAGCGAGAGCGTGTAGAACCCGTGGGCGATCGTCGCCCCGAACGGACCCGCCGCGGCCCGCTCCTCATCGAGGTGGATCCACTGATGGTCGTCGGTGGCGTCGGCGAACGCGGTGATCGCCGCCTGGTCGACGGTCAGCCACTGCGAGGAGCCGAGCTCCGTGCCGACGGCTGATTCGATCTCGTCGATGCCGGTGAGGGTGCGCATGGGTTCTCCTTCGATCCTGTGGGTGCGCGGGCTGTTCTCTGCGGGGCGTGTCATCGTGCGCGGGCTGTCGGAGTGTCTGGGCAGCCGCGTGATGTCCTTATCGGACATTCGATCGTCGAATGCCGTCACTGTGCACTCTACTGCCGAATCGGAGGCGTTGGCTACGGTGTTCCTATGACCCCGGTTCCTCTGACCTGTCCGCAGAATCCGCTCCTCACCCGTCCCCATTCGCCGAGGTGGCTCGACCGTCCCGACGGCTACCGCTGCTTCGAGGCCGCGTACTTCGTCGGGCGGGGTCGGACGACGTTCGAGGCCTGCGCCGAGGACCTCCTCCAGTGGAAGGTGAAGACCCGCAGCGGCTTCGACATCGAGCCGGCCGGGCGCCGGGTCGAGGCCGGCCAGGAGCCGACGATCCGCGTGCGGCTCGGCCCGTTCCGACTGCCCGAACCCTCCCGGGTGCTCGAGGTCGTCGAGACCGAGGATCTCCGCGGGTTCACCTACGGCACGAAGCCGGGGCATCCGATCACCGGGGAGGAGTCGTTCCTCCTCGTCCACCGTCCCGACGACCGCGTGTTCCTCGTCCTCCGCTCCGTGTCGCGGGCGGGGCTGGGCATCTGGCGCCTCGGCGAGCCGGTCGTCCGCCTCGCGCAGAGGGTCTACCGGCGACGGTACTCGCGCGCCCTGCGGGGTAACGCGAACGGGCTCGCGAGGCGACCACTCCCCCGAGGAGGATCCGAGTCGAAAGTGAGCCGGATTTCGCACCGGATCCGCCTCCTGGGCACCGACGGCAGGGTGCCGCGCGGAGGCTCATCTCAGACCGGGGTCACTTGCCCTTGATCTGGTCCCGGGCGGGGACGTACTCCCAGTGCCAGGGCTCGTACTTCGACGACTTCGCCCAGTCCGGGTTCTCCCAGCCGAACTTCCCGGCGTTCTTCACCAGCCAGTCCCATGGGCCGGTCTTCGATTCGGTGCCGCCGCCGAGGTCGAGGGCGATCCCCCAGCCGTGCATCGACGTGCCGGGACGGGCGGAGAGGCCGGGCTTGCGGCCGGCGACCGAGACCTGGCCTTCGAGGCTGCGGTAGGAGTCCGTGATCGGAATCTCCTTGCCCGTCTCCTTCTTGTACGCGGCATTCATCTCCGCGAACGACACCGCGGCGTCGGCGCGGAGCTTGTGACCGCCCTTGCCGAGGTCGCACAGCCACTCATCGGGCAGCTGACCGTTGCTCGCACCCGAACCGAACTCGGTCTCTGCATCGCAGCCGGGCAGGGCGCTCTTCGCGATCGAGCGGCTGGCGGCCTTGGCCCCCTGCTGCTTCGCACTCGGGGCACCGACTTCGATCGACGAGTTCTCGTCGGCGGCGGGGATGTCGGCGTTGACGGATTCGGCGTTGATCTGACGAGGTTCGGATCCGGCGCTGGTGTCGACTGTGACTTCGCTGCCGTTTCCGGCGGTCGCGAACATCACCGTGGCGACGGCGGCGCCGGCGACCGAGAGGCCGGAGAGGGTGGTGACCGTCGTCGCGCGCTTGCGGCGCACCGAGCGGAGCAGAGCGCCGTCGGATCCGCGACGGCCGGACTGTGCCGTGAACGCCGAGCCGGACTCGCGGGCCTCCTTGGCCATCGCTGCGCGCCGCGGTGATCCGGCGGCTGCGCGGGCCTCTGCCGCCATGGCGGCGCGGCGGGGGGAGAGCGGTGCGGTCGACGCGGATGCGGCGGTCACTGCCGAGGTGGAGATCGGTGCGGTGTCGAGGTCACTGGGGTGGGGTGCGACTGTCGGGGTGTGTGCCTGCTGCCTGCGAAGATCTCGCCGCCGCACCTGTCCCGCGGTCGTTGCCTCACCCGTCATACTGCTCCACGTTGCTCTCACGATTCGACCGCCGGATCTCCCCGACGGCCGCGACACTCAATATCACAAGAGTGTAACGGTCGAGTAACGCTCTGTCACATCGGTGAAGGGACCTACTCCACTCCGAGCTGCTGGCGCAGGGCGATGTCCTGGGCCTCCTCGTCGGGGAAGATCACCTCGGTGCGCGCACCCCCGGCTGGCGCGTTGCTGAAGATCAGACGGATGCCGAGGAGGCGTGCCTGACCTTGGGCGATGACGAGACCGAGCCCCATCCCGCCGCCGCCGGCGGAGACGAAACGGGTCGGGCCGGTCTCGACGATGTCGGCGGGGTATCCGCTGCCGGAGTCGGTGACGACGATCGAGGTGGGGCTCGTCGTCAGGTGGATGGGGTCGGCGCCGTGCTTGATCGCGTTGACGAGGAGATTGGAGATGATGCGCTCGAAGCGGCGGACGTCGGTGACGAGTTTGGCGCCCTGCGCACCAAAGTCGGTGCCGACCTCATGTCCGGCGAGCGCTCCCGACGCGGTCATCGTCCCGAGCAGGGACCGGATCGCCTGGTCGATGTCGACGCGGGTGAACTCCGGGTTCGCCCGGCCGGCGTCGAGGCGGGAGACCTCGAGGAGGTCCTCGACGAGGACCTGCATCCGCTGCACCCGGTCCTTGACGAGTTCGGCGGGACGCGAATCCTCAGTGAGCAGGCTCGCCGCGTTGACGAGGCCGGTGAGCGGGGTGCGCATCTCGTGGGCGAGGTCGGCGGTGAACCGCTGCTCGGAGTCGATGCGCTCGCTCAGCCTCGTCACCGCAGTGTCGACCGCCGAGGCGAATGCCCACACCTCCTGATCCGATTCGTCGACGACGTCGGCGATGCGGATCGACGTGTCCCCGGCGGCGATCTTCCGCGCCGCCTGTGCGCCCAGGGTGAGTCGGCGAGAGATCCGTCCGGCGACGATCGACCCGACGCCGCCGACGACGAGGGCCGATCCGATCATCCCGACGAGCAGGGCCTGGTCGATGCGGCCGATGAGCTCACGGCTGTCGGCGGTCGAGGCGCGCACGGAGATCACCTCGGTGTACGTGCCGACCTCGATCGGTGCGGCCGCCCAGACGATCTCCTCCCCGTCGACCTCGGAGCGGATCGTCACGCTCTGGCCCTTGAGCGCCTGCGCGCGGGCCTCGTCGGGCAGCTGCGGGTCGTCGATGCGCGCATTGAGGGTGAGCACCCCGGTCTCGGAGAAGATGTTGACAGCGTTGGCGAGCTGGTCGGTCACCGTCGAGCGCATCCGGTCGTCCTCGGCCCGGGCTGCGGACTGCCGGAGGATGATGCTGCACGAGAGCACCGCGATGATCACGGACGCGACGATGAGAAGGGAGATCTTCCAGCGCAGGGACATGGCTCAGCCGGCGAAGCGGTACCCGAAGCCGCGAACGGTCTCGATCATGTTCGCCCCGATCTTCTTCCGCAGGCGCTGGATGTGGACGTCGACGACGCGCGAGTCGCCGGCCCATTCGTAGCCCCACACGGTGAACGCGATCTTCTCCCGCGAGTAGACGTGTTCGGGCTGCTCGGTGAGCAGGAGGAGGACGCGCAGCTCGGTCGGGGTGAGGTGGACCTCCTCACCGTCGACCTCGACAGTCAGTCGTCCGGTGTCGAGGACGAGGGACCCCAGCCGCGTGCGGAAGGGTCCGAGCTCATTGGTCGACTGCCCCGCCTCGGCGGCCGAGGGCGGAGACGATGCGGGCCGCGGAGGGACGGTGACATCCGTGCCCGCCGCCGACGTGAACTTCCCGCCGGCACCGAGGTAGGTGTCGTCGTCGGCTAGGGCGCTGCGGGTGCGGTCACGGGAGTCCATGCCGGGGCTGGGACCGAGCACTTCGGGGATCCCGTCGCCGGTGATGACTCCGCCGGGGCCGATGACGGTCTCGTGTTCGTCGACGATGTCGGTGGTCGGCGAGTAGCCGAGGCGGTCGGTGCCGGTGGTGATGAAGCGGCGGACGACGGCGCGGATGCGGGCGTTGAGGACCTGCATGTCGAAGGGCTTGGTGAGGTAGTCGTCGGCGCCGGCCTCGAGGGCCTGGACGATGTCGATGGCCTCCGAGCGGGCGGAGATGATGATGATCGGGATCGACGAGCGCTCCCGGATGGCCCGGCAGATCGAGGCCCCGTTCATCGTCGGGAGCATGAGGTCGAGGAGGAGCACGTCGGCGCCGTGCGCGGCGACGAACTCGTAGCCTTCGCGGCCGTCGGCGAAGGCGGAGACGGTGTAGTCGAACTGCTCGAGTCCGATCTGCGTCGTCTCCCGGATGACCTCGTCATCCTCGACCAGCACGATATGCATTACGACTCTCCATTCAGTCGCGTGAAGCGTTGACCCGGTTCAAACCTACCGTCATGGAGACGGAATACCTGCACCGACCAGCCAGAAGGGCAGCAGTCTTCGTCGCCGTCGGCATACATCGCCTCCTGGACGACGAGGGTCCCGTTCTTCCCGGGGCTGAGCGTGAGCTGGTTGCCGGTGGCGATGAGCTCGAGGCGGGGGGCACCGTCCTTCTCGCTGACGACGACACCGGCGATGTCCTCACTGCGCTGCTGCGGGTTGGCGACGGTGACGACCTGGAACTTCTCCTCGCCACGGGTGAATGGGGCACCGAACTTCAGGCAGTCCTTGCATTCGCCGACGACCTCGGCGGTCTCCGCCGCGCGACCGGTCACGGCGACACCGGAAGCGTCCTCGATCGCTGTGCGGATCGTCTCGAGCGAGAAGGGCTTGTCCGGAGGGCCGGCGTCCTCGTTGGACTGGTTGAGCAGTGTCGGGGAGGCTGTGCTCGCGGGCTCGATCCGCAGTCCCCGGTCCGGGCCGCAACCGGCGACCGTGAGGAGGACGAGGGCGCACACGCACGCAAGCAGCGTCCTCGGACCGACTCTGGTCAGGACGCCTGCTGCCGACGTGGCAGCCCGCGAGCGCACAGGTGTGGGGATGGGCACGATGACATTTTCGCGTGTTCGGGCGTGCGCGTCCACCTGGGGTGATTCGCCGGGGTCAAGGAGTCTTGGCCGATCGGGCGGATGCCGGGAGAGGCGGGGGAGAGGTGCGGATGCGACGACTCCCAGCTCGAGTCGGTACCCTGGGGGTATGGCAGCGTCGAAATCCGCGAAGAAGTCCTCCAGCACCGTGTCCTACAAGGACGCGCTCAAAGTCGGGCTGGTCTGCGGCGTCGCCGTCCTCATCCTCTCGATGATCGTCACCCGCGCGTGGCAGGACTCCGGTGCCTTCGGCTTCTCGTTCATCTACGCTGGTGTCGCGTTCGTCCTCGTCACTGCCCTCGCGTCGGTGCTCAACTGGGTGATGCGCAACGACACTCAGAACGACGACCAGTCCTACCCTGTCCTCAAGTAGGCACCCTGGCCTCAGGTAGGCGGGCGCTGCCTCGAGCAGGGCCCTGCGTATCACGTCGAGGTGCCCTGCCTGGTCCGGGCGAGAACGGCCCATGAGCCGAGGCCCGCGGCCACGACGAGCACGGCGACGACTCCGAGGGTCCGGAGGTCCGTCTCGAGGATCGACTGACCGCTGATCGCCTGGGCCGCGGTGACGGCGACGATGCCGAAGTAGAAGAGTGCGAAGATCCTCACGAGCCCCACCCGGGTGCTCTCGGGGTGCAGCCTGGGCCACTTCCGCCCGAGGAGCACGAGGCCGAGGGCGAAGGCGGGGATGATCTGCAGGGCGTGGAGACCGACGAAGTGGGGGACGCGGATGTCGCCGGCTTGAGTGTTCCAGCCGGTGATCGGCATCGTCGGACCCCCGTCGACGGCGCCGACGCTGTGCGCACCGGCGAGCCCCTGCGCCTCGGCGGCGTCCATGTCGACGATCTCGAACTCGCCGATGGTCATGAGGAAGGCGATGGCCATTCCGATGAGCCCGATGGCCGTCCCCCAGCGGATCCCGGCGGCGATGCCGCGGTCGGGGAGGCGGCGGACGGCGAGCACGATGCCGAGGATGAGGTTCGCGATCCACACTGCGACGATGAAACCGCCCATGCCGTAGTAGACGGCGGCGTCGAAGACGGTGCCGACATTGAAGTGGCTCATCTGACCACGGATGATCTGGAGGACGATGAGGACGAGTTCGACGGTGATGCCGAACGCGATGATCGTGCCGATCACGCGAGCGAAGCGGCTGCGCGAGGGCAGGAAGGTGAGCATCCACGCGATCGTCAGGGTGTAGATGGTGATCGAGACGCCGAACTTCGCCGCTTTGTGCCAGATCGGAACGCCGACAAGCGTGCGGTCATCGACGAAATAGCCGATCGTCGCGACGACCGCGACGACCGCGGAGAACGCCGCCGCGACGAGCAGGGGCCGGTGGAGGCGCAGAAGTGCGGTGACGAGGGTTCCTCGCCGTGGTTCGCCGAGGTGGTCCCCGCGCCGGTGCTCCGGCGACGTCCCGGTCGACGTCCGCTCCGGTGACCTCTTGCCGCCATTGGCAGATAGTCCGCTATCCATACATGGATAGTAGGCTATCTGCGAGGCCTGCGCAAGAGGTCAGTGACCAGGGGCCTGCGACGAGGGCGGCAAAGGCCGCGACGAGGTGAAGGCCGCGACGACGGTGACAGGTGCTGCGCCTTCGACGACGGCTGCGGCACCGGCGACGACGAGGAGGCGATGGACGGCGATGCGGATCTCCGAGCTCAGTGCTCGCAGCGGCGTGCCCATTCCGCGGATCAAGTACTACATCCGCGAAGGGCTCGTGCCGCGCGCGCAGCCGACCGCTGATGACCCGGGCGGCTACGGGGACGACCACCTCCATCGCGTGCGCCTCATCCGAGCCATGGTGACCATAGGCGGGATGTCGATCGCCACGGCGCGCACGGTTCTCACGGAACTCGACTCCCCGACCCCGGAGGTGCCCGTCGTGCTCGGCCAGGCGATGCTCGGGATCAACGCCCGATCCGACGATGCGCCGAGCGAGAACCGCGCGCGGGCCGCGAGGGTCGTCGACGACCTCGTCGCCGCGCGCGGCTGGAACC
This sequence comes from Brevibacterium sp. LS14, assembly GCF_012027885.1. NCBI lineage: Bacteria > Bacillati > Actinomycetota > Actinomycetes > Micrococcales > Brevibacteriaceae > Brevibacterium > Brevibacterium sp. LS14. The sequence continues at coordinate 44,140 of NZ_SJXG01000036.1, read as the reverse complement.
TCGCCGAGGACGAACCGGCCAGGGACGCCCTCATCACGGCCGTGGAGACCATGCTCGACACCGGTCACGCCGACCTCCTCGGTCATCTCGACGTCTACGCCGAGGCGGCCGACCGGATCGCCGATGCCGATATGGCCAGCGTGGCAACCACCGATTCCGCAGCGGCGATCGTCGAGAAGGCGGTTCTCGGCACCGTGCTCGGCGAGATCTTCATCGGCAGCCTCCGCAGGCTCGCCCACTCCGACCGGGCGCGGCGGAGGTTCTGGCCCGGCGAGGGCGACGACGCTGAGCAGTGAGGGCGGGGGTGCGCGCTCAGACTGAGCACGGGCTCCGCCGGCGGCGCGGTCGCACCGCCGGCAGCGCTCACGAACCGCCTGCGCCCGCGGACACAGACGCGAGCGGCGCCCACGGACCGTGCCGTGAGCGCCGTTCGCGCAGTCGCCGTGGCCGGGGAGCGCCGGTCACAGCGACTGCGGCCGTGCTGCCTGAACCGGAGGCGCCGCCGTGCGGCCTGAACCGCAGCAGCCGCCGGGCTACCTGAACCGCAACAGCCGGAGGCTGTTGAGGACGACGAAGACCGAGGAGAACGCCATCGCAGCACCCGCGATCATCGGGCTGAGCAGCCCTGCCGCGGCCACCGGGATCGCCGCGGTGTTGTAGGCGAAGGCCCAGAACAGGTTGCCCTTGATGAGCCCGAGCGTCTTCCGCGAGAGGCGGATCGCCTGCGGGATCTGCCGCGGGTCCGAGCGCACCATCGTGATGTCCGAGGCCGCCATCGCCGCATCCGTGCCCGAGCCCATCGCGATGCCGAGGTCGGCCCCGGCCAGCGCCGCGGCATCGTTGATGCCGTCGCCGACCATCGCGACCGACCGGCCCTTCTCCTGGAGCTCGTTGACGACGGCGATCTTGCCCTCGGGACGGACGTCGGCGCGGACCTCGGTGATCCCCACGGCCTGCGCGACCGCCTCGGCGGCCGAGGCGTTGTCCCCGGTGAGCAGCACCGTGGAGAGTCCGAGGTCATGGAGTTCGGCGATCGCCGAGGCGGCCCCGTCCCTGATCTCGTCCGCGACGAAGGTGAGCCCGCGGAACTGCCCGTCGACGGCCAGGGCGACGACCGTCGCTCCGGCCGGCACCTCGGCGGGGTCGATGTCGACGGTGATCCCGCGGTCGCGGAGCAGATCGGGTCGACCCGCGAGGACCGCGGAGCCGTCGATGCGAGCTTCGAGCCCACCGCCGGGGATGGCGGCGAAGTCCTCGACCCCTTCCCTCGACCGTTCCACCCCCGCCGAGGCGGTCCCCGCGTCCGTGGTCCGCAGTGCGGTGCGTTCACCCGCGCCGTTGGTATCGGGCGAGCCGCCGGCGGTGCCGCCGGTGACAGAGCCTCCGACCGTGCTCCCCGCATTGCGCGCGGCTTCGGCGTCGACGATCGCCCGGGCCACGGGGTGCTCGCTGCCGTGCTCGAGGCGCGCAAGGAGCGCGAAGTCGTCCGGGCTCAGCTGCGTTCCGGTCAGCGACATCACGCCCGTGGTCAGGGTGCCCGTCTTGTCGAGGACGACCGTGTCGATCGACCTCGTCGACTCGAGCGCCTCGGGCCCCGAAACGAGGATGCCCAGCTGGGAGCCGCGACCTGAGGACACGGCGAGAGCCGTCGGAGTCGCGAGTCCGAGCGCACACGGGCACGCGATGATGAGCACAGTGAGCGCGGCGTGCAGGCCCATCGCCCAGTCACCGGTGACCACACCCCACGTGAGCAGGGTGAGGGCGCTGATGACGAAGACGATCGGAACGAACACCGCGGAGATCCGGTCGGCCAGGCGCTGCACGGCGGGTTTGCCCAGCTGCGCGCGGCTGACGAGATCGGCCATCGCTGCCAAGGTCGTGTCGGCCCCGACGCGTTCGGCGCGGACCTCGAGGACGCCCGCGGTGTTGATCGTCGCCCCGGTGACGGTGTCGCCGACGCCGACCTCGACGGGCGCGGATTCGCCCGTGAGCATCGCCTCGTCGACGGCCGAATGACCGGCGACGATGACTCCGTCGGTGGCGATCTTCTCACCCGGCCGGACGAGGAAGACGTCGCCGACCGCCAGCTCGTCGATCGGCACCTCGACCTCGACCCGCGAGCCGGAGAGCGCACCGGTCCCGACCGGCGACCCGGACACCGAACCGCCGGCCCCAGCCCCAGTCTCCCAGAGCACGGTCGCCGACTTCGCCCCGAGGTCGAGCAGCTCGCGCAGAGCCGCCGTCGCCCGGTTCTTCGCCCGGTCCTCGGTGAGCTTGCCGATGAGGAGGAAGACGGTGATCGCCGCAGCCGCCTCGAACCACACGTGGTAGTCGCCGGGGATCTGCCAGCCGTAGCCGTCGACGACGGCGCGGATGAGTGTGGCGTAGGAGTAGCCGCTGGCGACGATGATGCCGACGCTCACCAGCGTGTCCATCGTCGTCGAGCGTCCCCTGGCGGCTTTGAACGCCGCCGAGTGGAAGGGCCAGGCGCCCCACGTGACGACGGGCAGGGCGAGAGCGCCCACGACCCACTGCCAGCCGGGGAAGTGCCAGCTCATCACCATCGAGATGGCGATGATCGGCACGGACAGGACGAGCGAACCGATGAAGCGCGGGCGCAGGTGCCGGGGATCGTAGTCGACGATCTCCGGCCCCGCCGAGGCGGCCTGCCGCACCGTCGCCCCGTACCCGGCCTTCGCGACGGCCGCGGTGATGTCATCATCACTGAGACCTGAGTCGATGACGACATGGGCCGTATTCAGCGGCAGGTTCACCTCGGCGCTCACCCCGTCGAGACGCGAGAGCTTCTTCTCGATCCGAGCCGAGCACGATGCGCAGGTCATTCCCGTGATGTCGAGATCAACCTCGCGCGACATCACTTGACCTCGTAGCCCGCTTCGTCGACGGCGGCGCGCAGGTCCGCATCGTCGAGGTCGTTCGCCGAGGTGATCGTCACCGGGGAGTCCCCGCCGGCGTTGAGATCGACCGCGACGTCGGAGACTCCGGGCAGCGCCCCGATCTCCTCCTTGACGGACGCGACGCAGTGGCCGCACGTCATGCCTGACACGGTGATGGTGGTGGTGGTCATGTCTCCTGCTTTCCTCGCACGTGCTCGCCGACCGGTCGGTCGGCGAGGTCGCGATGACTCGTCAGAGATGCGCGATCGTCGGGGGCATCGGTCCGGGAAGGGGGCCGGCGCCCTGGAGATCAGGTCAGCTCTTGATGAGCCTGGCGATGGCGGCTGAAGCCTCCTCGATCTTCTTGCGCGCTTCGTCCTCGCCGGCGGCGGAGGCGTCGACGACGCAGTGAGCGATGTGCTCCTCGAGGAGATTGATGGAGACCGCATGCAGCGCAGCCGTGGCGGCCGAGACCTGGGTGAGGATGTCGATGCAGTACTTGTCGTCATCGATCATCTTCGCGATCCCGCGGACCTGTCCTTCGATCCGCTTCATCCGGCGAGCCAGAGCGTCTTTCTGCGGGGTGTATCCATGTTGCTCAGTCATGACAGGACTATATACCCCCATAGGGTATCTGGCAACCCCGGTGGCCCGTGTGCCGTTGGTCTCATTCTCGCATCCCCGCGGCGGCGGTGCTCGTAGAATCGGGGCATGCGTGCATCCAGACTGTTCCGCTTCCCCGTCAAGGGGTTCCCTGCAGAGGAGATCGCCGAGGCGGTCGTCGACTCAGGTCGCGGCATCCGCGGTGACCGCGTCGCCGCCTTCACGAACGGAAGCCTCAACGTCCCCGCCGACCAGTGGCAGCGCTATTCCGCTTTCACCGTCCTCAAGAACTACCCTGACCTGCAGAAATGGCAAGTGAGCACGGCTCCCGATTCTGCGATCACGCTGACCGCGCCGGCGGGAGGGTCGACGACCTTCTGCGCGGACGATGACGAGTCACGGGCCGCCTCGGCGGAGTTCCTCTCCTCGCATATACCCCCGCAGGGTTCTCATCCGCGCGGGATCGTCGTCGCCGGGCAGGGGATGTTCGACTCCCGCGAATCGGGGATCTCCCTCATCAACCCCGCCACCGTTGAGGCCCTCGGCGCCACCGAGGAAGGACGGGCCGCGCTCGGCACTGGCGACCTCGACCCGCTGCGGTTCCGCGGCAACATCTTCGTCGAGGGGCTTGATCCCTTCGCCGAGTTCGGGCTCATCGGTCGGATCGTGCGCATCGGCGGCGTCCGGCTGGCGATCAGCCAGGCGATCGAGCGCTGCCCGGCGACGACCGTCAACCCCGTGACCACCGAGGTCGACGTCAACGTCCCCCGCATCCTCGCCTCGGCGTGCGGGCACCTCCACTGCGGGGTCTACGGACGGATCCTCGAGTCAGGGACGATCACTGCCGGCGATGAGATCGTCGTCGAAGGCGAGGCCCCGCGCGATCTCGTCCCCACCGCGCGGACCCCGCGCTTCCTCACGGTCGTCAGTTCCCGGCAGATCTGCAACGACACGGTGGAGATCTCCCTGCGCGACGAACTCGGGTGGATCCGCGACTTCGACGAACCGGGGACGAACCTGCGCGTCCACCTCGAGCTCGGGGCGCCGTTCTGGCGGACGTACACGATCACCGACGTGACCGACGACGTCGTCTCCATCGCCGTGCGCACCCAGGGGAAGGGATCGCGTGCGGTCGCGAGCCTGCCGCCCGGCGAGCGCGTGCTCGCGTCAGGACCGCATGGGACGATGACAGCGGATCGGGTCTTCGGCGGCACGACCGCGCTCGTCACCGCGGGCATCGGGATCACCCCGAGCCTCGGGCTGCTCCGCGAGGTCGCCCGTGAACCCATGACCGTCGGCGCTGCGCTCGGTGTCGGCGGCGACTCCGCGGCCGGGGTCGGGCCGGGGTCTGCGGACGGGGCTGCCGCACAGGAGACGCTCGGCAGAGCCGTGCCGGCAGCCGAGCGGCTCAGGCTGCTCCACATCGACCGGGATCAGCGCACGGCGTGCCTGTGGAACCGGCTCGTCGACCGAGCCGAGGGCACGGGCCTGCCCGTCGAGGCCGAGCACCGCGACACCGCCGTCGACGGCAGGCCGGGCCACGACGATCTCGTCGCGACCCTGAGCGGCTGCGACAACGTCATGGTGTGCGGGCCCGCCGACTTCACCCGGGCCGTGCTCGCCGCGGCCGAGGAAGCCGGGGTTCCCGGCGTCCACCAGGAGACCTTCGCCTCCCCGCACACGGGGATGAGCGAGGCGATCGCCGACTGCGAACCCGCCGAGGTCACGCTCGCCGAATCCGGCACGAGCTTCCTCTGGGAGCCCGCGCAGGGCACCCTCCTCGACGCGCTCGAGTCGCGCGGGGTCCACGCGGAGAGCTCGTGCCGCGGCGGATCGTGCGGAACGTGTTCGATCGCGCTCGCCTCCGGCACCGTCCTCTACCCCGTCGAACCGGCAGCGCGCGTTCCTGCCGATCACGTCCTCGCATGCTCGGCGGTGCCCGCCGGACCGATCAGCCTCGCCCTCTGAGGCTTAGCCTCGGGCCGGCCCGCAGTCGCGCCCGCTGAGTCGCGGTCTCGTCCCGCGCCCGCCGCGCCCCTGCCTGATCGGCTGAGGCGGGACGACGACGGCCCGCGCCCGACCGCCTCGGCGGGTCCGGGTGACACAATGGGGCCATGACCGAGGCTGCGACGACCCCCCGCCCGGCGCTCTCCCGCGCGCTCGTCGGGCCCGTCGTCCGGCTGAGCCGCCGGGTCCGCTACGGCGTGGCCGGGCGGATCATGTTCGCGAACTCGGTCATGCTCATCGGCATCATGGTGCTCACGACGAGCCTGCTCTACCTCCAGCTCTCGCAGCTCAACACCAAGCGCGAACAGGACCTGCTGCGGTCCGCCGCGGACACCATCTCGCTGTCCCTCGGCGTCGTCGAGGCCGACGAGACGAACGCGCGCGACGAATTCCTCGCCCCCTCCTCGCACGAGAAGCTGCAGACGATGCTGCGCACTGTCGTCAGCGAATACGACTTCGACATCGCCGCCGTCGTGCCCATCGACTATCTGCGCACTCCGCCCTCGCTCGGGTCCGCGAACCGGCGGGCGGGCCTTGCGGAGAACCTCGTCACCGCCTCCTCCGGCGACATCCCCGTCGACTCGCTCGACCAGCTCGCCGCCTCGGTGAATACGACCCGGGTGCTCAGCGGCCGGTCGGATGTCCGCTTCGTCGACGACGGGGGTGAGGGCGGAGGCACGATGTACGTCGTCACCCCGGTCTTCGCCCAGCAGCTCGGCCTCGACGAGGTCGGCCCGGGCACAGTCGTCGGGGCGGTCGTCGTCGGCAACTCCGCTGACTCCGTGCGTGCGGGCTTCCTCGCGCAGAGCAAATGGCTCATCGGCATCGCCATCGCCACGCTTCTCCTCGGCATCGGCGCCTCATGGGTGACGTCCCGCGGTCTGCGCAGGGTCACCGGGGACTACGGTGCGAACGAGCTGCGGAGCATGATCGAGTTCTACTCCTCCGTGCTCAAAGCCGTCTCCGAAGGACTCATCCTCATCGACCGGTCGATGGGCATCGTCCTCATCAACGCCCAGGCCAGGGAGCTGCTCGGTCTCCCGAGCACGGGGTCGAAGCGGGAGCCGGCGCCGGCGGCGGTCGGTGCCGGAGGCGACGAGCAGATCCGTGGTGGGGACGAGCAGAGCGTCGGCAGTGCCGAGCAGCGCCTCGGCGAGGACGCGCACGTCGGCGCCGGGGACGGAGAGAAGTCCCCGCACCTCGGCGGCGATTCCGCCCCGCCCGATGCGGTGGCGGCGACGACCCCGGAGGGCGGGATCCCGCTCGCCGAGCTCGCCCTGCCCGAAGCCCTCTCCGAACTCCTCTCCTCGGGCCGGTGGGCGCGCGACGAGATCCACTACACCGACGAGCGTGTCCTCGTCGTCAACCAGCAGCCCACCGAGGAGGGTGCGGACACGTGGGTCGTGACGATGCGCGACCACACCGAGCTTGCGGAGCTCACCGGCGAACTCGTCTCCGTCCGCTCGTTCTCCGATTCGCTGCGCGCTCAGACCCATGAGTACGCCAACCGCCTCCACATGGTCATCTCCCTCCTCGAGACCGGTCACGTCGACGAGGCCATCGACTTCGCGGCCAAGGACCTCGACGACCTCAGCTGGGTCACCGGCGATGGTCACATGAGCTTCGACCATCCCGTGCTCTCGGCCCTGCTCCTGTCCAAGGTCGCCCAGGCCGCCGAGGCGGGCATCGAGATGACGGTCGACACCGCGGGACTCACGAGCCGCCTCGGCGGGGACGACCGGGATCTCGCGACGATCCTCGGCAACCTCGTCGACAACGCCTTCGACGCGCTGAGCAGGCAGGACGTCCTCCCGGAGAACAAGCGGGTCCACGTCCACCTCAGCGGCGCGGGGGGAGCGGCAGGATTCACGATCGAGGTCAGCGACGACGGTCCCGGCATCGCCGAGGAGGACCTCGACGCGATCTTCGAACGCGGCTGGTCGACGAAGCACGACGGGGTGACCACCGACAGCGGGCACGGACGCAGGCAGACGGGCACCCGAGGGGTCGGACTCTCGCTCGTCATCCAGGCCATCCGCCGCCTCGGCGGGGCCATCGACGTCCAGGGCCGCGGTGAGGACGGCGACGACTTCACCGGTGCCGTCCTCACCGTGTGGCTGCCCGACCGCGGCTGAGGCAGGACCCGGCGGCTCACGGCATGTGTCGAGCCTGGAACACGTGCCCAGCCCGCAGGCGCGGTGCGGAGATTAGACTGACGGCATGCCCGAGACCACCCAGCCTGATGCGAGCATCGGTGTGCTCGTCGTCGAGGACGAGGCCGTCGCCGCCCGTGCTCACGCAAAGTACATCGAGCGCCTCGAGGGCTACCACGTCGCCGGGGTCGCGAAGAACGCCACCCAGGCGATGGCGGCGCTCACGGGCAAGATCCTCGGCCTCGACCCCGACGGGATCGACCTCGTCCTCCTCGACATGAACCTCCCCGACGGCCACGGACTCCAGGTCTGCCGTGCCATCCGCGGTCAGCGGGTCGATGTCGACATCATCGCCGTGACCGCGGCCCGGGACATGCAGATCGTCCAGGAGGCCCTCTCCTACGGCGTCGCGCAGTACATCATCAAGCCCTTCACGTTCCCCGTCTTCAAGTCGAAGCTCGAAGCGTACTCGTCGTACCGGTTCCGCCTCGGGGCCGACTGCCCGGAGGGCGAGGTGACCCAGAACGAGGTCGACACCGCGATCGCCGCCCTGCGCACGCACACCGTCACCGCGACTCCGAAGGGAGTCCCTGACGGTGTCCAGGACGAGGTGAGAGGGGTGCTCACGCAGACCCCCGGTCAGTCCGCCGCCGAGGTGGCCGAGAGTCTCGGTGTCTCGCGGGTGACCGCCCGCCGCTACCTCGAGGCCATGGCCGACGCCGGCCTCCTCGATCGCCGTCCCCGCTATGGGTCCGCGGGGCGTCCCGTCCTCGAATACACCGTCGTCGACGAGGAGTGAGGGGCCCTGGCTCCCGGGCTCCGGAGATTAGTTTCGCTCACCGGAGCGAGCGCAGGTGCTCGATCGCGAGCCGGGCGCAGTAGCCGATCGAGGCGTCGAGTTCGGGCTGGGAGAACGTCGCGATCGTCGAGCGGGTGAAGATCGCGATCGAATACGCCGTGCCGTCGCTGTCGACGATGACCCCTGCCTCGTGCCGGAAGTTGAGGAACGTCCCGGTCTTCCCGTAGTAGCTGACCGCATCCATGGGGAAGCCCGCGGCAATCCGGTGCCGGAAGATCTGCCTGCGCAGGAGGTCGCGCAGCACCGCGGAGTCCTCGGCCCCGAGCAGACGGCCTGTGTGGATGAGCTCGAAGAGGCGCGCGGTGGCACGCACGGTGCCGGTGTTGAACGCCGAATCCGGCAGCTGGGGCACGCGACCCGAGCGGGCATCGGCGACGGCGACGGCCAGGGCACGGGCCTCGTCGCCGCCGGCCACCTCGGCGAGGACATCGTAGAGGTGGGACATCGGGGCGACGACGTCGAACGAGCGGATACCGAAGCGGTGGAGCAGAGCGGTGATCCTCTCGGGCCCGACGAGGGCGAAGAGCGTGTCCGCGGCGGCATTGTCGCTGACCGACAATGCCATCGCGGCGAGGTCGCGCAGGCTCATCTCGACGGGATCGTGCAGTCCGGAGATCCCCGTCCCGCCCGGAGTCGCGGTCGTCGGGTCGACGACGACGCGCCGCGTGAGGTCGAGGACGCCGTCGGCGGCGGCATCGAGGAGGCCTGCGACGATCGCGACCTTGCCGACCGAGGCGAGCGGGATGCGCGCGGACTCCCGGATGCCGACCGAACGGTGGGTCTCGAGGTCCTCGGCGAAGAGGAACCCCTGCGCGCCGAGGCTCGTCCACACCCCGTTGATCTCGTCGATGACGGTTTCGCTCATGACGGTCCGAACAGCCTTTCATCCGCATAGCGGCCCTGGTGAGCGACGCTGCGGGTCTCATGGGAGCGGGCCCCGAGGATCCGGGCGATCGCCGTGAGGATGAGCGGCGACTCCATCGCGTCGAGGAGATCGAGGCTGCCGGAGCCGACGACCTCGACCCGGCGGGCGAGGTCGACGTCGCGCAGACCGCGGTAGGGCAGGGAGTGGGTGCGCGCGGTCATCGCCGGGCACAGGAGCACCGAGCCGTGGGCGAAGACATGGGTGACGGCGTCGAATTCGGTGTCGGCGACGACGAACTGGCCGAGGTGGATGCCGCGAGCGACGAGCGGGGTGAGCAGACCCGAATCGTGGAGGAGGCCGGCATCCTCGGGGAGGATCATGATCGTCTCCCGCTCCGAGGCCCGTCCGAAACCCATGCCAGGCGGCATCCCGCGCAGGTCGGCGGCGCTCATCGCTCCCTCGGACCCTGTGAATCGGGTCGAGGCGGCGACGAGGTCGACGACGAGGTCACTGGACTGCCGTCGACGCTGCGTCGGCAGGGGAGAGCCGAGCCCGCGGACGTCGAGTCCCGCGTCGATCTCCCCGGACTCGATGAGATCGTCGAGGGCCGCCGATTCGGCGGGGACGAACCGCGGCACGGCCCCGCCGAGGCGCAGCTCCTTCGTCGCCGAGACGAGGACCGCGGGGTCGAGGCGCCCGTGGACGCCGATGAGGGTGCCCTCCTCGCGACGACCCGCCACCTCGGCGAGGCCGTCGATGCGGCGCAGTATCTCGAGGATGTCGGGCAGCACCGCCCTGCCGGCGGCGGTGAGTCGGATGCGGCGACGGCTGCGGTCGAAGAGGCGCACCCCGAGGTGCCTCTCGAGGTCGGCGACCCCACGGGAGATCGGCGGCTGTGCGAGCGAGAGTTCGTCGGCAGCCCGCGTGAAGCTCTCGTGCTCGGCGACGGCACGGAACATCTCGAGGCTCTTGAGGAGGTTCACCGACCGGTCTCCACCTGGGTGTATATCAGAATCAGCATGATGCGAACTCCATGTGATATTGGACATGCTCAGGATGGGTGCCAACGATAGCACCATGAAGCCCCTGACACGAAGGATCATCGGTGTCGTCGTCGTGCTCGTGCTCGTCGGAGTCGGCGTTCTCGCGCTGCGCACCCTCCCCGTCCTCCCCTCGATCGCCGCGAGGCAGATCGCCGCCGACCTCACCTCCGGTCAGCTGCGCTCACAGGCATGGACGAACCCGGACGACGGGGACGACCTCGCCGGGATCGTCACGGACCTCGCCGAGGCGGGACAGGGCACACGCCGTGTCACCGTCGACGGCGTCGACTCGGCCGGCGGCACCGCGACGGCGACGCTGCGCTGGGACTGGGAGTTCGCCTCGGCGGCGGGTGACTGGTCCTACTCCGTCGACGTCTCCCTCCGGCGGTCCGGGGCACTGTGGACGGCCGAGTTCGAGCCCCGCCTCGTCCACCCCGACCTCGGTGACGGTGAGATCCTCACGGCCGAACGCACGGCCGGTGAGCGCGGGCGGATCCTCGGTGCTGACGACGCCGTCCTCGTGGCCGAGGGCGAGGTCATCGACGTCGGCCTCCAGCCGAGCAGGCTCACGGATGAGAAGGCGACACTCGCGCAGCTGGAGAAGTCGCTCGACATCGATCCGAAGGAGCTCGCCGAACGCGTCGAGAAGGCCGACCCGGACGCGTTCGTCCCCGTCATCACCCTGCGCAAGGACGACTACGAGCTCGTCAAGGGCGCGATCCTTAAGCTGCCGGGCACCGTCTTCCGCTCCCGCACGCAGCCGCTCGCGCGGACGAAGGGATTCGCCGCGGCGACGCTCGGCTCGGCCGGACGCGCCGAACCCGACGAGATCGCCGCCGAACCCGAGAGCCTCACCTCTGACTCCTACGTCGGGCGCAGCGGAATCCAGATGCTCTACGACGGCACGCTGCGGCCGGGCCCCGGGCTGCGGATCCTTGCCGAGGATGCTGCTTCGGGTGCTGCGGGCGGCGGATCCGGTGAGGGTCCGGGATCCGGTGAGGGTCCGGCGACGCTGTACACGGTCGACGGGACTTCCGGGGAGGACGTGACGACGACGCTCGACGTCGCCGTCCAGACCGCCGCCGAGGAAGCGGCGGCCACGGCGACGAAGCCGAGCGCGATCGTCGCGATCCGCCCGAGCGACGGCCATGTCCTCGCCGTGGCGAACTTCGACCCCACCGGGGCCGCGTGGGACCGGGCCCTGACCGGCCAGTACCCGCCCGGGTCCGTGTTCAAGATCGTCTCCGGGGCGGCGATGGTCGACTCCGGGATCACCCCCGGCACCGCCCTCGACTGCCCGAAGACGACGAGCGTCAACGGCAAGCGGTTCAAGAACGCCGAGGACCACGTGCTCGGCGAAGTCGACTTCTCAGAGAGCTTCGCCCAATCGTGCAACACGGCCTTCGTCAACTCGGCCCCCGACGTCACCGCGGCAGCCCTGAGTGAGACCGCGTTGAGCATGGGCATGGGCCAGATCGACATCGGCACAGACTCCTACATGGCCTCGGTGCCCGAGGCCGACGACCCCGTCGAGCACGCGGCGGCGATGATCGGCCAGGGCAAGGTGCTCGCCACACCATTGGCCGTCGCGACGATGACCGCGACCGTGGCCAAGGGGTCCACGGTCCGACCCCTCCTCGTCCTCCCCGACCGCCGGGACCGGGCCGGCGAGGTGCCCGCCCCCGATCCGAAGGGGCTGGCCGAGGTCAAGGAGATGATGCGGGCGACGGTGAGCGACGGCACCGCCTCGGCGCTCGCCGACGTCCCCGGTGACCCGGTCTACGGGAAGACGGGGACCGCCGAATACGGCACCGCGGTGCCCCCGCGCACCCATTCGTGGTTCGCCGGGTTCCAAGGCGACCTCGCCGTCGCCGTCCTCGTCGAGGACGGGGGATTCGGCGCCGAGGCGGCAGTGCCCGTCGCCGACCGATTCTTCACGGAGCTCAACTCATGAGACATCTGCTGAGATTCCTCGCCCTGTCCGTGTGCGCCGGGATCGTCGCCGCCGGACTCGCCAGCCCCGTCGCCGGATCCTCCGCCGCCGCCCTCGGTGCGGGAATGGACCTCTTCGACTCCCTGCCCGCCGAGCTCGACGACCGCCCACTCGCCCAACCGTCGACGCTGCTGACGAAGAATGGGACGACGATCGCGACCTTCTCGTGGCAGAACCGGGACGAGGTGCCGCTCGAGAGGATCTCGCAGCCGATGCGGGATGCGACGCTCGCGATCGAGGACCGCCGCTTCTACGAGCACGGTCCTGTCGACGTCGAAGGTGTGGCCCGGGCCGTCGCGAAGAACCTCCTCACCGGGTCCCTCCACGGCGGATCGACGCTCACCCAGCAGTACGTGAAGAACGTCCTCATCAATGCCAGCCAGGCCGATGGGGACGAGCAGGGCATCGACCGGGCCAGGGACCGCTCCGGGGTGAGCGGCATGGCGCGCAAGCTGCGGGAGATGCGGCTCGCGATCACAGTGGAGAAGACGTTCACGAAGGACGAGATCCTGAACCGCTACCTCAACATCGCCAGCTACTCGGGATCGCCCAACGTCTACGGCGTCCAGGCCGCCGCCCGGCAGTACTGGGGCGTCGACGCCGCCGAGCTGTCGATCGCGCAGGCGGCGACGCTCGCCGGGATCGTGCGCAACCCGTATGAGTACAACCCGCAGAAGAACCCCGAGGCGGTCATCGAACGCCGCAACCTCGTGCTTGAGAAGATGGCCGAATACGGGTACATCACCGCCGACGAGCAGAAGGAGGCGGCGGAGTCCGGACTCGACCTCAAGCCGAACGTCACTCCCAACGGCTGCGCCTCCGCCGGTGACCTCGCCTACTTCTGCACCTACGTCGAGAGCGGCGTCCTCACCGACGAACGCTTCGGTGCCACCCCCGAAGAGCGGAAGGAGACCCTGCGCCGAGGCGGTCTGACGATCCGCACCTCCATCGACTCGGCCCTGCAGAAGAAGGCCGTGGAAGCGGTGCGGGACCGGCTTCCCGTCGGGGACTCCTCCGGGGCGGTGCAGGCTCTCGTCAGCGTCGATGTCGCCACCGGAGAGATCCGGGCGATGACCCAGAACACGGAGTACAGCCTCGGCGAGGAGGAGAAGCGGGGACGCACCTCGGTCAACTACGCCGTCGACAGTCCCTTCGGCGGGGGCACGGGCTTCCAGCCGGGTTCGACGTGGAAGCCGTTCGTGCTCGCAGCCTGGCTGGCCGACGGCCGCAGCCTCGGCGACACCGTCAACGGGTCGGGGACCGACTACACGGGGTTCTCGACGCAGGGATGCGACGGTCGCAACTATGCCGCCGGCGGCTACAACCCGCGCAACGCCGGGGACTCCGGCGGCGCGGACGGCAGGATGACCGTGCTCGAGGCGACGAAGAAGTCGGTGAACAAGGCGTACGCGGACATGGCCTCGCAGCTGAACATGTGTGAGATCCGGGATACGGCGACGAGCCTCGGCGTGCGTCTGGGAACCGGGGAGAAGCTCTCTGCGGCGACATTGGAGAACGGGACCGAACAGGTCCTCTACCCGTCGTCGATCCTCGGGACGGTCTCCGTCTCACCGCTGACGATGGCCTCGGCGTACACGGCGTTCGCCAACCACGGGACGCGGTGCGCACCGCAGGCGATCGTCACCGTCACCGACTCCGAGGGCGAGGAGATCCGCGGTGCCGGTGGTGATGGGAACGCGGGGTGCGCCGAGGTGATCGACCCGACGATCGCCGACACCGTCGCGTACGCGCTCAGTCAGACCTTCGAGGGCGGGACGACGACGAGGCTGCGCATCGGCACACCGGCTGCGGCGAAGACGGGGACGACGAACTTCGAGGTCGGAGCGAGCTGGCTCGTCGGGTTCACCCGCGGCCTGTCGACGGCTGTGTGGACGGGCGACCCCGAGGGCATGCGCGACTGGCGGCGGAACTCACGCGGGTCGATGCCGCGCATCGTCTATGGTCAGACTGTATCGGGGCCGACATGGCAGGAGTTCATGCGCTACGCGGGTCCGCGCGCGGAGACCGGCGGCTTCCCGCGGCCCGACGGCGGAGGCGAGAGCGCGGGTCGGAATGCTCGGGGACCCGACGGCGGTAGCGAGGTCTCCCGCGGTGCCGACGGCGGGAGCGAGCCCGGCCGGTCGGGCGACGGACCGTCGGAGGCGGACGATGCTGGGAAGCCGGATGATCCGGCGAAACGCGACGGTGCCGAGGCGGGGCTGGGAGGGAGATGACTGTCGATGCCAAGGGTCGTCCGCGCTCGGTCGGTGGGGCTGTCGGGTTCGGGATCGCTGCCCTCGCCGTGTTCGCGTTCCCCATCGCGATGCTCGCCTTCCTCGGTCTCATCGCCTACTCGGGCTGCATCGTCCACTGCTCGGGGGAGCCGCAGACGGACTGGGTGACCACGCTGTCCTACCTCGGCGTCGCAGGCCTCCTCATCGTCGACATCGGACTGTGGGCGTGGGCAGGGTATCGATGGGGCCGGCCCGTGCCGCTCATCATCGCGGCGGTCCCCGTCGTTCTCACCTACATCGTTGTCGGCATCGGCGTCCTCGCCGGCGCGTTCTGAGAACCGGGGGAGAAGTCGACAGGGGTGGCCCAATCACGTGCCTGCCCCGAGTGCTCGGCCGAGGCGCGCACAGGCTCGGGAAGCGTACGCAGAGGGGACTTACTCGGATAGGAGAGAGATGACGAAATCACTGACACCGCGAACCCGGATGCTGCGGGCTGCGGCCGCGCTGGCCTGCACGAGCGGCCTCATCCTCGTCGCCGGCTGCCAGGAGGGCGGGGCGGCCACCTCGGCGGACGGGGCCGATCCGACTGCATCCTCCACATCGGTGACGCCCACGGATACAGGGGATCCGACTGCGGCGGACCCAGCCGAAGCCGACTCCGCCTTCACCCAGCTCGAAGACGACTTCGATGCCAGGGTCGGCGTCTACGCCGTCGACCTCGACACGGGTCGAGAGCTCGCCTGGCGCGGCGATGAGAGGTTCGCGTACGCGTCGACGATCAAGGCCATGGCCTCGGCGGCGCTGCTCGATGAGGTGGGGACTGACGGACTGTCGAAGAGGGTGTCGATCTCCGAGGACGACATCGTCAGCCACTCGCCGGTGACCGAGACGAAGGTCGGAGGCACGATGACGCTCGCCGAGCTCTGCGAGGCCGCGATGACCCAGAGCGACAACGGTGCTGCGAACCTCATCTTCGCCGAACTCGGCGGGCCCGCAGCCCTCGACGAACGCCTGAACGATCTCGGCGACACCGGAACCACGGTCTCGCGCACCGAACCGGGACTCAACGAGGCGAAGCCCGGGGATCCCCGCGACACCACCACACCGCGCGCCTCGGCGGGCAACCTCCGCGAATACGTCTTCGGCGGAGCGCTCGAGGACGACGAGGCGACGACCCTGACCGACTGGATGAAGGCCACGCAGACCGGGGACACGCTGATCCGAGCGGAGCTGCCCGAGGAATGGACGGTCGGGGACAAATCGGGCACCGGATACTACGGTTCGCGCGCCGACCTCGGGATCGTCTGGCCCGGCGACGGCGGTCCCATCATCATCTCCGTCCTCTCATCGAAGGACGAGAAGGACGCCGAGGCCGACGACCGTCTGATCTCCGGCGCAGCGGCCATCGCGGTCGAGCAGATCCGCTGAGTCGGCGGGCAGTGCGGCGCCGGCCTCCGCCGCGGGCTGCGGATCTCGTTCCCCATCGAGGTGAGAGCCGCGGCCGCCGACGATGAGCCGCTGTCGACGGCGGACGCCCTCGTCTCAGGTGCGGGGTCGCAGGGATTCGTCCGCCGTCGGCTCCCTTCCCGGGGCGATGGGAGGCGAGTCAAGGCGGCCGGACAGGGAGACTTGATAGCGTGCGTCTGTCTGTACTCGTGTGACCAGGGAGGACACGATGAATTTCGGCTGAAGCCTCCCGTGTGTCCGGGTCAGCTGATAGTCTCAAGCGCGGATCACCTGAGAGGCCCCTGACGGCCCCCTTCACTGCGAGCGAACGGAACCGACGATGTCCGAGTTCGAACCCGAATCACGCCCCCGCACCCAGGCAGGGGCAGGCTCTGCCGAGAAGGAGAGGGGACGCCGCCGCTCGATGCTCGTCGCCGCCTTCGGCACCGTCGTCGAATGGTATGACTTCTCGATCTTCTTCTACGTCGCGACGACGCTGACGAAGGAGTTCTTCGGCGGGCAGGCCGATTCGCTGCTGCTCACCCTCGGCGTCGGCGCCGCCGGATTCCTCTTCCGGCCGCTCGGGGCCATGGTCTTCGGCCACCTCGGCGATCGGGTCGGACGCAAGCACGCACTCGTCGTCTCCGCGGTGCTCATGGCCGTGTCCATGCTCGGCATCGCGATCATGCCCGACTACAACACGATCGGGATCTGGGCCGGGGTCGGCCTCGTCTTCTTCCGCTGCCTCTCCGGGTTCTCCGTCGGTGCCGAGTACACGGGGATCATGGTCTTCCTCATGGAGTCGGCGAAGCCGGGCAAGCGCGGACTCGCTGCGAGCTGGGCTGCGGCGAACAGCGAGGTCGGCGCCCTGCTCGCCGTCGGTTCGGGCGCCCTGCTGGCCAATACGCTCTCGACCGAGGCGATGGAGTCGTGGGGGTGGAGGGTGCTCTTCGTCCTCGGTGCCGTCCTCGCCGCGCTCATGGTTCCGCTGCGTCGGATGATGGTCGAGACCGACACGTTCAAGCGCCTGCAGAAGGCGGAGAAGACCGATGTCGTCCTCAAGCGCTCGCCGCTCATCACCGCGATCCTCGAACAGCCCCGGGCGATCATCGTCGCCTTCCTCATCTCCTCGATCGGGTCGGTGAGCTACTTCCTCAACATCACCTATGTGCCCACCTACGTCGAAGAGGTCGCCCAGGTCCCGAACTCGGGTTCGCTGGCGCTGGGCACCGTGGCCGCAGTCGTCGCCATCGTCGTCACGCCGTTCTTCGGGCTCGCCTCTGACCGGTTCGGGCGGAAGGCCTCCCTCGCCGGCCTCATGGTCGTCTTCATCTTCACGACGATCCCCGCCTATGTGCTCCTGAGCAACGACTCGGCGTCGATCGCGATCGGCGGCGCCGCATTCCTCGCGATCCCCGCCGCCGGGTGGAGCGCTGTGGCCGCGGCGATGATCCCCGAGCAGTTCACCGGCACGAGCCGCTTCTCGGGCATGGCCATCGGCTACAACGTCGCCACCGTCCTCTTCGGCGGACTCTCACCGCTTGTCGCCACGTGGCTGATGTCCTCGACCGGTCTCACCCTGGCACCGGCGATCTATGCGACGGTCATCGTCGTCGTCGCCGGCGTCCCTGTGCTCTTCCTCGCTCGCAGCATGGCGAAGAAGTCGCTCGCAGAGATCGATGAGGACCGCCACCTCGTGCCCGCGTAGAGGCCTCTGGGGCGGCCTCCGGCAGGAGGATCCGGTTCGACATCGAGCCCCATGTCGAACCGGATCCTCCTCGCGAAGGCGGTCCGCGCGAGGTGTGATGCATACTCTCAGGGCGCGACCGGTTCCGCGGCGGCCTGTTCGCCGTCGACGGCCCGCCGCCGGCGACTGAGAACCGTGAGGGTGGCGAGGACAAGGGCCGAGGCCAGTGCCGCCCCTCCGAAGAGGAGGAAGCTCATCGACGGGTCGACCCCGTTGATTCCGAGGAGGATGCCCGAGACCTGCGGCGCGAGCACCGCACCGATGCGCCCGACGCCGAGCGCCCAGCCCAGGGCCGTGCCGCGCAGGTGTGCCGGGTAGTGCGAGGCGATGGCCCCGACGATGAGCGACTGCGTGCCGTGGGTGCCGATGCCCGCGAGGACGAGGGCGACGTAGATCGCGAGCGTCGCGGTCGTCCCGCTCATGAGCGCGACGAGGGCGATGCCGGCGACCGCCGCGGCGACCGTCGCCGTCGGCAGGATTCCGAACCGGTCGCCCGCCCATGCCGTGAGCACCGAACCGACGACCGCGCCGAGGTTGAGGGCGATCGTGAAGGCCAGGGCGGGTCCGAGATCGGCGCCGGAGTCGCGCATGATCTTCGGCAGCTGCGTGCCGAGGCCGTACCACGCGAAGAGGGTGAAGAGGGTCGTGAGTGCGAAGAGGATCGAGAAGCTCAGCCACGGCGTGGACAGGATCGTGGAGAAGCCGGTCCGCGGCGCTCCGCGGTCTCCGGCCTCAACGTCCGCCTGCCCCGGGTCGCTGCCGGACGCGGCACGGGGCGCACCCGTCTCCGGCAGCACCTTCCAGGCGACGGCGAGAAGGATGAAGGAGACCGCGGTGATCCAGAACATCGCCGGCCACCCGAAGGCGGGGATGAGCCAGAGTCCGGTGAGCGCGGCGATCGTCCCGCCGATCGGCACCCCGGACATCATCAGGGTCGCCATCGAGCCGCGCCAGCGCGGGGGAACGAGCTCGGCGGTGAGCGCGTTCGCCGAGGGCACGAGTCCGCCGAGGCCGAGGCCGGCGATGAGGCGCAGCGCCCCGAAGACGCCGGGGTTCGGTGCCAGGGCGCAGGCGACCGTGGCCACGCCGAAGACGATGACGCAGAGCAGGATGGTCCGGCGGCGCCCGATCGCATCGGCGAGACGGCCGGCGACGACGGCGCCGATCATCATCCCGAGGAACGCGAGCGAGCCGAGGGTGCCCGCCGAGGCGGGGGTGAGTCCCCAATCGGTGGTCTCGATGAGGGAGTTCTGGACGGCACCGTAGACGATGAGGTCGTAGCCGTCCATGACGATGAGCAGCCAGCAGATGACGACTGCCGCCCAGCGGCGCGCTTCGCTGCGCGCCGGGGCCTGTGAAGAGGTGGTCTCGGTCATGGGGGACACCGTAGGGAGGGTGTGAAGCCGATCACGAGTATATTCTGCTCTGCGGAATCCGGAGGACAGGCTACCGTGGGGGTCATGCCGCAGCATTTCAGCATCGTCAAACGTCCTGACCATGCCATCGAGTCCGTCGACAATGCCCTGCTGCTCATCGACCTCCTCCGCCGCCACCCGCAGGAGGGCGTGCGCGTCCAGGACGTCGCCGCGTACCTCGGGGTGGCGCCTTCGAGTGCGCACCGCCTGCTCTCAACGCTGCTCTACCGGGGATTCGTCACCCGCGGGCCCGCCAGGCAGTACCGGCCCGGACCCGCCCTCGGCGTCGCGGAGACCCAGGGCACACAGTCGGTGCCCGGCCCGGTCCTCGAGATCCTCGCCCAGCTCAGCGCCGACACCGGAGAGACCGTCTCCCTCCTGCGCCGTCGCGGAGTGAGCGTCGTCTTCCTCACGACCGTCGAATCCCGCCAGCGTCTGCGGGTGGGGGAGCGCACCGGCACCGTCCTCCCGGCGCGGCTGACCTCAGGGGGCAAAGCTCTGCTCGCCGCTCTCGACGACGTGTCGATCCGCGCCCTCTATGCCGGCGGGCGCTCGCCCGGTGAGCGCCTCGCCGGCAGCGACCTCGAGCGCCTCCTGGCCGAGATGGACGAGGTGCGAGCTCAGGGCTTCGCGCTCAATCTGCGGCAGACGGAGTCCGACATCAGCGCTGTCGGCATCGCGGTTCCGCACAGCAGCGGACTGCCTCCGCGCGACGCTGTGGCTCTGAGCGCGCCGGCGGTGCGCACGACGGCGCTGACCTCGGAGCGCTCGATCGACCTCGTGCGGCGCGCCTGCGCGGACCTCGCCGGACTCGAGCTCGTGCCGGAGAGCCCACCCCCGGCCGACTGAGCCGCCCGCGCCGTGCCCGCCCCCACCTCGGCGGAGCGATCGTTCCTGGTCACCATGGACAGCTTCCGACGCCGTCAACCTGTCCGGAACGACCAGCAGTCGGCGAGGGCACGTGCCTGCGCCATCGACCGATTCCGTCCAGCGGAATTCATGCTGTGACCTCGCCCACCGAGGAGTAGCCTCGGCGCAGATTCAACGCACTGGTCCGAGGAGGCCCCGATGACGCGCCCTGCACCGACGATGGTCAACCCCGACCCGACTCCCGAGGAGGAGCGAGAGCTCGAGGCGATGTATACGACCATGGCGGAGGAGAACATGATCCCGCTGTGGACCCAGCTCGACGAGCTCATGCCACAGGTCCCCGCCTCGGCGGCGGTCGCCCACCAGTGGCAGTGGTCGACCCTGCTCCCCCTGGCCGAACGTGCCGGCGACCTCGTGCCCGTCGGTCGCGGCGGGGAACGGCGGGCGATCGCCCTGGCCAACCCCGGCCTCGGCGGGGCACCGTTCGCGACCCCGACGCTGTGGGCGGCGATCCAATACCTCGGCGGCCATGAGGTCGCTCCCGAGCACCGGCACTCGCAGAACGCCTTCCGCTTCGTCGTCGAAGGCGAGGGCGTGTGGACGGTCGTCAACGGCGATCCGGTGCGGATGTCGCGCGGGGACTTCCTGCTCACCCCGGGCTGGAACTTCCACGGTCACCACAACGAGACCGACCAGCCGATGGCGTGGATCGACGGCCTCGACATCCCCTTCGTCCACTACGCCGACACCTCGTTCTTCGAGTTCGGCATCGACCGCGTCACCGACGAGTCGACCCCGGACATCTCCCGCTCGGAGAGGCTCTGGGGGCACCCCGGGCTCCGTCCGCTCTCGGGCCTGTCGAACACCGTGAGCTCCCCGATCGGGGCCTACCGCTGGGAGCACACGGACCGCGCCCTCACCGAGCAGCTGCGCCTCGAGGACGAAGGCTTCCCCGCCACCGTCGGTCAGGGGCATGCGGCGATCCGCTACGTCAACCCGACCACCGGTGGAGACGTCATGCCGACGATCCGCGCCGAATTCCATCGTCTTCGCGCAGGCACGACGACACCGGTGACCAGGCGCGTCGGCTCCGAGGTCATGCAGGTCTTCGAAGGCTCCGGGCGCATCCTCGTCGACGACCGCGTCTTCGACGTCGTCACAGGCGATCTCGTCGTCATGCCCTCGTGGTCGGCGGTGAGCATCGAGACCGAGACCGGCCTCGACCTCTTCGCATTCAACGACCGCCCGATCATCGAAACCCTGAATTTCGCCCGCACCCACGTCGAAGGAGAACAGCAGTGAGACTTGCCACCATCGCCACCCCGTCCGGATCCCGAGCCGCAGTGGAGGACGGCGACGACTATGTCATCGTCGAGGACTTCTCCGACGTCGGAGCCCTGCTCGCCGACGAGTACTGGCAGCGCACCGTCGCCGAGGCGATCGTCTCCCCGTCGGCGACCGTGCCCGTGAGCGAGGCCGAGGAGCTTCAGCTCATCACCCGCCCCGGCAAGATCGTGTGCGTGGGGCTCAACTACCGCAGCCACATCCTCGAGATGGGCCGTGACCTGCCCGCGTACCCGACCCTCTTCGCGAAGTTCGCCGAGACGCTGACCGGCCCGCACGACGACGTGCCGTTCGCGCCCGAGGATCCGGAGCTCGACTGGGAGGGTGAACTCGTCGTCGTCATCGGCAGGCAGGTCCGCCGGGCCGATGAGGCCGAAGCCGCCGAGGCGATCGCCGGGTACACGATCGCCAACGACATCTCGATGCGCGGCTGGCAGTTCCGGACGAAGGAATGGCTTCAGGGCAAGATGTGGGAGGACTCGACCCCGCTCGGACCCGTACTCGCGACCGGTGATGACTTCGACCCCGCCGAGGCGGTGCTCACCACCACGGTCAACGGCGAGGTGATGCAGCAGCATGCCATCGTCGACCTCCTCTTCACCCCGGCCCACCTCGTCTCCTACATCTCGACGATGATCACCCTCGAGCCCGGAGACATCATCCTCACCGGCACCCCCGGCGGCGTCGGCCGTGCCCGCGACCCGCAGGTCTACCTGCAGCCGGGCGACGAGGTGAGCGTGTCGATCGACGGGATCGGGACGATCTCCAACCGCATCGTCGACGCCGGGTGAGCCATGGTCGCCCGGCACGATCTCACCACCGACCCCGCACTCCTGGCCGAACTGCTCACGGTGCGGCGGGGGACGGCGTTCTTCGCCCGCAAGCTCGGTGAGCTCTCCGACGCCGAGTTCGACGAACCGAGTCTTCTGCCCGGCTGGTCCAGACGCCACCTCATCGCCCACGTCGGGTACAACGCTCGGGCGCTCACCCGCCTCGTGCAGTGGGCGAACACCGGCGTCGAGACGCCGATGTACGAGTCGCCTACGGCCCGTGACGCCGAGATCGACTTCGGGTCGACCCTGCCGGTGCGCGCCCTGCGCCACCTCATCGAGCACGCGGCGATCAGCCTCGACGTCGAATGGCGCGACAGCCCCGACGAGGCGTGGGAGGCGATCGTGCGCACCGCGCAGGGCCGGGAGGTGCCCGCACGGGAGACCGTGTGGATGCGCACCCGCGAGGTGTGGCTCCACGCGATCGATCTGGACAACGGGGCACGGATGAGCGACATCCCCGCACCCGTCCTCACCCGGCTGCTCTCCGACATCACCGGGGCGTGGCGGGCGCGGGGAACCGATGCGGGGATAGTCGTCGCCGTCGAGGGGACGGACGACCGCCTCGGCGGGGCCGGCGTTGCGGACGGGGACCCGGCGGACGCGGGTGACCCGGACGGAACGGTCGTCAGCGGATCGCTGCCCGACCTGGTCCGCTGGGCCTCGGGCCGGGGCGATGCAGGCGTGCGGACCTCGACGGGTGAGCCGGTGACCGCGCCGAGGTGGATCTAGCCGACCCGGGGCACTCCCGGAGCCGAGCGGTCCCGGGACCGCTCGGCTCCGGGACCGCTCATGGTCGAAGGGCTCAGCCCTTCGCGGCTGCGTTCCAGGCGGCGATCTCGTCGCGGGCGAGCTGCTCGGCCAGCCCGATGTAGCTCGCCGGGGTGAGGGCCCTCAGGCGCCGGGTCTCCTCCTCGGGCAGGCCGAGGCCCGCGACGAACTCCTGAAGGTCGGCCTGGTGGATGCGCTTGCCGCGGGTGAGCTCCTTGAGCTTCTCGTACGGGTTCTCCATCCCGGCCACGCCCTGCAGGCCGGCCGCGCGCATGACCGACTGGATCGCCTCGCCGAGGACCTCCCAGTTCCCATCGAGGTCGGCGGCCAGGGCGTCCTCGTTGATCGCGAGCTGCCCGAGTCCCTTGACGAGGTTGCCCAGCGCGAGCACCGAATGCCCGTAGGCGACGCCGATGTTGCGCTGGGACGTCGAATCGGTGAGGTCCCGCTGCATCCGGGAGGTCACCAGCGTCGAGGCGAGCGAATCGAGAAGGGCGGAGGAGAGCTCGAGGTTCGCCTCGGCGTTCTCGAAGCGGATCGGGTTGACCTTGTGGGGCATCGTCGATGATCCCGTGGCGCCCGCGACGGGGATCTGCTTGAAGTAGTTCATCGAGATGTACGTCCACATGTCGGTCGCAAGGTTGTGGGCGATCCGATTGAACCGGGAGATGTCGGCGAAGAGCTCGGCATCCCAGTCGTGCGACTCGATCTGCGTGGTCAGCGGGTTGAACGTCAGGCCCAGGCTGCCCTCGACGAAGGTGCGGGCGATCTGCGGCCAGTCCGCGCCGGGCACCGCGGCCATGTGCGCGGAGTACGTGCCGGTCGCACCGTTGATCTTGCCGAGGAATTCGGTCGCGGCGATCCGCTCGTACTGGCGGCGCAGGCGGTGGACGAAGACCGCGAGCTCCTTGCCCATCGTCGTCGGCGTCGCCGGCTGCCCGTGGGTGTGGGCGAGCATGGGGACGCCGGCGAGGTCGGCGGCGGTGTCGGCGAGGGCGTCGATGAGGGCCTTCGCCCGCGGCAGCCACACCTGTTCGGTGGCCTCCTTGATGCCGAGCGCCCACGAGAGGTTGTTGATGTCCTCGGACGTGCAGCAGAAGTGGACGAGCTCGCTGAGGTCGTCGGCGCCGATCTCGACTAGTGCGTCCTTGATTGTGTATTCGACGGCCTTGACGTCGTGGACCGTGACCGCTTCGTGAGCGGCGAGCGTCGCAATCGTCTCAGCGTCGAAGCCCGCGGCGAACTTCCGCAGCGCCGTGACCTCTGACTCGGTGAGAGTGCGGACGCCCGGGATCACCGAGTTCTGCGCGAGGTGGATGAACCATTCGACCTCGACGCGGATGCGGTTGCGGTTGAGCGCGGCCTCCGAGAGGTGATCGACGAGGTCAGCGGTGTCCTTGCGGTAGCGACCGTCGAGCGGTCCGAGGGCGATGGCGGGTGAGACTTGAGCAAGTGAAACGGTCGGCATGCCCTCATTTTCTCACGACCCGCCGCCACAGGCGGACTCGCGCTCACTCGCCTGTGGACGGGCAGGGGACTCGCGTGTCAGGCGGCTGTGGACGCTCAGGCCGTGTCCACAGGCCTATTCGCACCCCTTGGTCTCGGTCGGCCGGATTCCTAGCGTGGGGGCGATGACGAGAGGAGACCGGGATGATCACCGACGAACTCGCCGCCAGCCGCGACGGCTGGCGGCAGCGGGCGAACGAGCTGCGGGTGCTCGCGAACGCGACCCGGCGGATCGACGGGTGGGACTCACCGGCGGGCCGTCTCCTCATCGAGCGTCTCGGTTCGTGTGCGGAGGCGATCGGTCTCCTCGCCGATCGCGCCGACGACCTCTCCGAAGCGTACGATCTCCACCTCCAGGTCGTCTCCGTGGGCGGGAGGATCCAGCTGTGAACGGCCACGGCGTGCTCGACTCCCGGTGGATCACCGTCGACCTCGGACGCATCCTCCGCCTGCCTGACCGGCTGCGCCGCCTGTGGCCGAGCGATCTCCTGCCCCAGACCGACAGAGACCCTTCCGTCGGGCCGACCCCTTCAAGGCGGTGTGCGACCCGGCCGCCGGGGTCTGCCGTCCCGGACGGGGATGGCCACCCGCCGGAGCTCGGCGGGCACCCGCCGTCACGGGCCGCCGTCGCCCGAGCGGCCGCCTCGGCGGGGATCACCCTGACCGCACCGTCGGCCGCAGTCCGCGAGGAACTCCCCGCCGAGGTCGTGCGCCCGCGCGACCTCGACGTCCTCTCGGCGTGGCTGGCAGGGTTCGCCGCCGAACTCGCCCTCGCCCGCACCCGGATGGCGCTCGTCGTCGGTGCCGAGAGCAGCGCCGTCCACCTCGAGATCGCCATGGCCGCCGACTCCTGCCTCGCGATGCTCGCCCTGCGCGGAGCAGACAACGCCGACTTCGCCGGGTACGAGTTCCTCCGCCGCCTCGAACCGGGTGAGGTGGCGTCCGTGTGCGAGGACCTCTCCGACCTCGTGGCCGGCGACTGCGTCCTCACCCTCACCTGCCTCGGCAGCAGTGCCGACGGGCAGCCTGCCCGCGCAGGGATGGAGTTCCTCCACCGACAGGCGGGGAGATGGTCACGACCGCTCCTCGAGCGAGGGGAGAACGGGATGACGGTCGCGCGCACGGAGGAGATGCCCGATGGTGCGGTGCGGATGGTCGTCGCCTCGATGCTCACGCGTCTGCGCTTCGCCGAGGTGGGCTCCCCATGATCGGAACGACGACCCGTGGCGGGGGCGGGATCACGGTCGGTGATCGGATCGAGATCAGCGGCACCGACCTCGACCGCCTCGGCGCGCGGATCGGGGAGCTCTCGGCCGACGGCACGGTCGGCGACTTCGACCTCGGCACCCTGCTCACGCAGGTGCCGGCGCCGCTCACCGCCCTCAACCTCGACGCCGCCCGGGTCCGCTATCACCAGCAGCTCGCGCTCGTGCTCGCCGAACTCGAAGCGACGGTGCTCGCGATCCGCACCGCAGCGCTCGCCTACCGCGAGGCAGAGAAAGGAGTGAGCGAGGTCTTCGGGGGACTCCTCGACGGCCTCGGATATGCCACCGGCAGGCTCATCGCCATCAGCCTGCCCGTCATCATCCCCGCCGCCATCGCCGTCGGCGTCCCCGCCGTCGCCGGATGGCAGATCATCGACGCCACGGGACTCGACGACGTGGTCGAGCGGCACTTCGGCATCGACCTCGGCCAGGCCAAAGCCGACATCAGCGAGGACTTCGTCGCCCTCGTGTTCGAGAACTCCGACGCCACCGGTGCCGTCATCGAGCACGTGCTGCCGGGGATGGTCGTAGGCTTCCTCGGGTTGCCGCCGGGACTGCTCGCCGTCGACTCGGACACGACGCTGTGGCCCCACGACTCGGGGTCGATGACCGCGTGGGTGCTTGCGGCCGCGAACCTCGTCGGTCTGCTCACCCCCTCCGAGGTCGAGGTGTGGAAGGCGCAGGGCCTGACGCAACCCCACACCAGACCCCCGGCCGACGTCGCCGAGCTCTACGACCGCGAAGCCGCCCAGCATCGCGGAGTCGACTCGGGCCAGGTGCGCATCGAAGAGGTGCGCTCTCCCGACGGAACCACGCGCTACATCGTCTATGTTCCGGCGACCACGGACTGGTCACCGGTCCCGGGGGAGAACACGACCGACCTGACGACGAACGTCGAGGGCATGGCCGGCAACGACACGGTGATGCGCGAGATGGTCCGGCGGGCGATCGCCGACGCCGGGATCCCAGACGACGCCGAGGTGATGCTCGTCGGATACTCCCAGGGCGGCATCACGGCCGGGTCGCTGGCCGCCGATCCCGCGTTCCTCGCCGACGTCAACGTCACCGCGCTCGTCACCGTCGGGGCGCCCGTGTCCGACTTCCCCATCGATGAGGGCATCGACGTCCTCTCGATCGAACACGAACAGGACCTCGTTCCCGATCTCGACGGCAACGAGAACCCGGTCCGGGACCGCTGGTCGACCATCACCGTCGACTACGATCCCGACGCGCTGCGGCAGGCACCGAACCTCGCCGACCGCAGCGACAAGGAGCTCGACGACATGTTCGACTCCGCGGGCGCCGCACACTCCTCGGCCGCCTACTCCGCCTCGATCGGCCTCATGGTCGCCGCCGGTCACCCGGCACTCAGGGGATTCACGGCGAGGAACGCGCAGTTCTTCTCCGGGCGCATCACCGAGACCCGGGACTACCAGGGACGACGCAGGCGCAGCTGAACGGATCGGGGTGCTCGGACATACGGTGGTCGGACTCCCAACCACCTCGGCGAGGATCGACAAACGGCACCGCGAACCTTTGGCGAGTGACGCACAGCACGAGGTCACACCCCTAGGCTGACCACGACCGATGATCTTCGGAGTCGGTGCGGACGCCGCTTCCGCACAGCGCGCTCGACACACCGGTCCAGTGGCACCGGCTGAGGCGATTCGGTATCGTTGACATACCTGTGAATCGCATCACTCGAGGGTGAGTCCTCCCACCAGAGGCCCCGCCCGCAGCACCCGGTCCGCCACTGGTCACCTCCGGTGGGTCGGACCACGAACAAAGGAGTACTGGAATGACCTCGAACATTTCAGTGGGATCCGGGACTGCCCACAGTCAGCCCACGGAGCCTCGCATGATTCAGATGCTCACGGAGGACGGCAACCGCGTCCAGTCCGGAGAGTACGACGCGTTCGCCGCAGAGCTCACCGATGAGGATCTGCGCGGGTTCTATCGGGACATGGTCCTCGTCCGCCGCGTCGATGCGGAGGGAGCCGCACTGCAGCGGCAGGGACAGCTCGGCCTCTGGGCGCCGATGTTCGGCCAGGAGGCCGCTCAGATCGGCATGGGGCGCGCAGCGCGTCCGCAGGACTTCGTCTTCCCCACCTACCGCGAACACGGCCTCGCCTACACCCGCGGCGTCGAACCGGAGACCCTCCTCGGCATCTTCCGAGGTCAGAACCACGGCGGTTGGGATCCGCAGGAGCACCGCTTCCACACGTACACGATCATCATCGGCTCCCAGACTCTTCATGCCGCCGGGTATGCGATGGGTGTGAACAT
The DNA here is from genome assembly GCF_012027885.1 of Brevibacterium sp. LS14. NCBI lineage: Bacteria > Bacillati > Actinomycetota > Actinomycetes > Micrococcales > Brevibacteriaceae > Brevibacterium > Brevibacterium sp. LS14. The sequence continues at coordinate 16,006 of NZ_SJXG01000036.1, read as the reverse complement.
GGACGGCGACGTCGGCACCGGCGACCTCGAGCGCGACACCGTCGCCATCGCCTGCTTCGGTGACGGCGCGACCTCCGAGGGCGACGTGTCCGAGGCGCTCAACTTCGCCGGGGCCTTCCACGCCCCTGTGCTCTTCTTCTGCCAGAACAACCAGTGGGCGATCTCCGAGCCCACCCGTGTCCAGAGCGCGGCCCCGCTGTACAAGCGCGGCGAGGGCTTCGGGGTGCCCGGCATCCGCGTCGACGGCAACGACATCATCGCGATGTACTCCGTGGCCCGTGCGAGCCTCGACTCCGTGCGCGCCGGCAACGGTCCGATGCTCATCGAGGCCTTCACCTACCGTCGTGGTGCCCACACCACGGCTGACGATCCGACGAAGTACCGTGACCGCGCCGAAGAGGAGATCTGGGAGGACCGCGACCCGATCACGCGTCTGCGCGCCTACCTCGAGAACCACACGGACACGGGTGAGGACTTCTTCGCCGAGGTCGACGCCGAAGCCGACACCCTGGCCGCGCGCATCCGCCACAACTGCGTGACCATGGAGGACCCGGATCCGGTCGAGATGTTCGCCAATGTCACCTCCGAGCCTCACTCGCTGGTCGATGAGGAGCGTGCGGAATTCCTCGCATACCAGTCCTCATTCGCCGATGCAGGTGAGGCCTGATGGAGAAACTTCCCCTTTCCAAGGCGATCACAGCCGGTCTGCGGAAGGCCATGGAGGACGACCCGAAGGTCGTCCTCATTGGTGAGGACATCGGAAAGCTCGGCGGCGTCTTCCGCGTCACCGAGGGCCTGCAGAAGGATTTCGGTCCGCAGCGGGTCATCGATGCGCCGCTGGCCGAATCCGGGATCGTCGGCACGTCGATCGGCATGGCGATCCGCGGCTACCGGCCCGTCGTCGAGATCCAGTTCGACGCGTTCATCTTCCCCGCCTACGACCAGATCGTCACGCAGGTCGCCAAGCTCTACAACCGCACGCTCGGCAACGAGCGCATCCCGATGGTCATCCGCGTGCCCTACGGCGGTGGGATCGGCTCTCCCGAGCACCACTCGGAGAGCCCGGAGGCCGTCTTCGCCCACCACGCCGGCCTCAAGCTCATCAGCCCGTCGACGGCCAATGACGCGTACTGGATGATCCAGGAGGCGATCAAGAGCGACGATCCGGTGATGTTCTTCGAGCCCAAGCGCCGCTACTGGCAGCGCGGGGACGTCGACACCACTCGTCATGATCTCGGGATGCTCGAGGCGCGGGTGCTCAGCGAGGGCACCGACGTCACGCTGGTGACCTACGGCCCGCTCGTGCCCACGGCCCTCGACGTCGTCGCGGCGGCCGCGGAAGAGGGCAAGAGCGTCGAACTCATCGACCTGCGCAGCCTCAACCCGCTCGACCTCTCGACGATCGAGCGCTCCGTGGTCAAGACCGGTCGCCTCGTCGTCACCCATGAGGCGCCGACGTTCCTCGGTCTGGGATCGGAGATCGCCGCCCGCATCTCGGAACGCTGCTTCTTCAACCTCGAGGCCCCGGTCATCCGGGTCGGCGGGTACCACACCCCCTATCCGGGCTCGCGGATGGAAGAGCACTACCTGCCCGACCTCGATCGCATCTTCGACGGTGTCGACCGGGCCCTGGCCTACTGACGAGAAGGAGAGCAAGAATGGCATTCGAATTCCCCCTTCCCGACGTCGGCGAAGGCCTCACCGAGGCGGACATCGTCTCCTGGAAGGTGTCCCCGGGCGATGAGGTGACGGTCAATCAGATCCTCGTCGAGATCGAGACCGCGAAGTCACTCGTCGAGCTGCCCAGCCCTCAGGCCGGGACCGTCGGCGCCCTCCTCGTCGAGGAGGGTCAGACCGTCGAGGTCGGCACCCCGATCATCCGCTTCGGAGGTGCCGATGACTCCGGCGCCGAGGCGGCCGAGACGATGTCCGCGCCCCACGCCGAGACGCAGGCGCCTGCCTCCGAAGGCGCGGTGACGACCGACGACGAAGGCGGTGCCACGCTCGTCGGCTACGGCGCGAAGGCTGCCTCGTCGAAGCGTCGCCCCCGCAAGGGTGCGCCGGCGACCGGCGGCTCCGGTGCGTCGGCGACCGGCGGCACTGCCGCCGGTTCGGCTGCGGAGGCTCCGGCAGCGCAGTCGGGTGCGGGAGCGCAGTCGGGTGCGGAAGCGCAGCCGGCCGCGGAGGCGCCGACCGCCTCGGCGAATGAGGCACCGACGGGAGCAAAGCCCCTGGCCAAGCCGCCGGTGCGCAAACTCGCGAAGGACTTAGGCGTCGATCTCGCCACGGTCACGGCGACCGGCTCCCGCGGCGAGGTCACCCGCGCCGACGTCCTGGCGGCCGCCGACGGCTCGGCCGCACCTGCAGTCTCAGGGGCGACCGCCTCGGCGAGTGTCGATACCGGCGAACTCGAGGAGCGGATCCCGTTCAAGGGCGTGACGAAGATGATGGCCAAGGCCATGGTCGACTCCGCGTTCACGATGCCCCATGTCACGGAGTTCCTCGACGTCGACGTCACCGAGACGATGGCGTTCGTCCGTCGGCTCAAGGCGTCGAAGGTGCTCGGCGAGGATGTGCGCGTGTCTCCGCTGCTCATCGTCGCGAAGGCCGTCGCGTGGGCGGTGGGACGCAACCCGCGGATCAACTCGGCCCTCGAGGGCGATGACATCGTCGTCAAGAAGTACGTCAACCTCGGGATCGCCGCTGCGACTCCGCGCGGACTCATCGTGCCGAACATCAAGAACGCGCACGCGATGGGTCTGACGCAGCTCGCACAGGGCATCCAGGACCTCACGGCCCTGGCCCGGTCGGGCAAGACGCCTCCGGCGGACCAGACGGGTGGGACGATCACCATCACCAACGTCGGCGTGTTCGGCGTCGACGCCGGCACCCCGATCATCAACCCTGGTGAGGCCGCGATCCTCGCCTTCGGGCAGGTGCGGAAGAAGCCGTGGGTGGTCGACGACGAGATCGTTCCGCGCGAGATCACGACCCTGTCGGTGAGCGCCGACCATCGCGTCGTCGACGGCGAGATCATCTCGAAGTTCCTCGCCGACGTCGGCCGTGGCCTCGAGGATCCGAGCGTCCTCCTCGCGTGAGGTCGCGCGCCTCGTTCGGTAGGTGTGTCCCGCTCGGTCCCTCTCGGTAGGGGGGCCTCGCTCGCGTAAGACGATGTCGGGCGACCGTCGCGCAGGCTCCGATGCCACAACGCCCCCGCAGCGATAACGCCCCCGCAGCCTCTTGTCCTACCCTTGCACGCGTAGGAGAAGAGGCTGCGGGGGCGTTGCGCGAAGCTGCCGGGAGGACGTATCGCTCAAGGGGTGATGCGGCGCCTCGGGTGCATACTGTCGCTGCGGGTGCGTACTGCCGCTCAAAGTGGGATTCGTCGCCCAAGGTGCGTTCTGCTGCTTCGAGGGCGATTCGGCGCCTCGGGTGCTGTGGGCACCCTACTTGTCGAGGTAGGCGCTGTTCTTCTCGGAGTACTCGCCGTCCTTGACGAGCCGCTTGGCGAGGCAGTGGTCGCGGTCGAGACCCCATGAGCGGCACTGCTCGAGCGCCGGGCCGGAGTCCTTGTACGGCGTATCGATGACGGTGACCCAGTAGCCGCCGGTCTTGTACGCCTTCCACTCACTGCTGTCGAGGAGGATCGCGCCCGGGTACTTGACCTGGTTCGCCTTGAATTCGTCGAGGATGTCCTGCGCCGACCACGTCTTCCCGTCGGCTTCGGTGCCGACCTGCTTCGCGCTCACCTGCGTCACCCACTGACCTTCGAGGGCGGCGGCCTTCTCGGCACCCGACTCGACGAAGCCGTCGAGCTCCTCCTCGGGCGAAGCAGAGGGCTGGACGAGTTCGTCGCTCGGCGACGGTGCCTGAGAGGTCGGCTCGCCGCTGACATCGGCGGGCACGGTCCCGGTCTCCGGAGCGAGCCACCGGATGCCGAAGAAGCCGACGAGCGCGAGGACCATGACGATGGCGAGGATGACGACGACGACCTTGAGGCCGGTGCTTCTGCGCGGGCGCACGGACTGCGTCTGACCGGAATCGGGACCGCCGTAGGCGGGCACCGCTGCGAAGCCGCCCGAATCCGTGCCGCGCCCGGAGGAGCCGCCGGCATAACCGGGCTGGGCGGGGAACCCGCCGCTGTTCGGGTTGCGGGCCTCACCGGTGCGGCGAGGTCCTCCGCGACCGCCACCGCGGGCGGGTTCGGGCGCGCGCGCGTTGATGTGGTCCTGGAACGGTGAGCTGCCGGCCGGAGCGAAGACGTTGCTGCGGCGGGTCTGCGAGACGGGGAAGTCGCCGGTGTGGCGTTCGATGTACTCGTAGTACGTCGAACGGTCGAACTCGGCCTCGGCCGGGTTCGGGTCCTGATCCTGTCCCTGCGGCCGGGCCTGGGCGCCCCGGCCGGATCGATCGGTCGGAACCCAGTCATCGCTGGTCGCGGGACGGATGCGCGGCCTCGGTGGAACGTCGCTCATCTGTCCTCCAGAGTGCCAGATGTGGTGGCAATCATCTTCTTACCTTGACACGAGTTCCATGGGTCTTCAACACGGCCCCGAAGTCCCCGCACCCCTTACATCTGCAGTGATCGCCGAGGCGGCCCGACCCTGAGAGCGGCCGTGCAGAGGGGCGTCTGGCAAGGGGAGTGGGTGTCCGACCCGCCGAGATCCGCGAAGATCTGGGCCACACCCCTACCGGAAGGTAGTTGAAATGCAGACTTTTCGGGCGAGCGGCGGCTCGCGCGGTGACCCGGGTGACTTCGGAGGGTGTGAATTTGCCCAGAAGGCCCGGGTCTCTCTAAACTGGTTGTCTGTTGTGTCGTGACGGCCCGGTCCCCGACTGATCCGCCGCGACCGACATGGTGCTCACCCACCGCTGCACTCCAGCTTCGGCCATCTCTCACAGGCTACGGCTTCAGCGCTGGTGAGACATCTCGCCCGAACGGGCATGCCTGTTTCGGCGTACACAATTTCCATTGCGAACGCCGCGTGCACGGGTGCACATCCGCCTTTCGACCGGACGCAGGTCCGCGCCTGGGTCGGATCGTGCCCGCCACAGCAGCATCGCGTGAATTTGTTGATGTCTTCCGACATCGGCGCAAGCGAATGAGCTTGTCTCGAGAGTCGGTAACTTGTGAACTGGAGGAGAGTCATGGCAGCAACCTGCCAAGTCACCGGGGCCGTTCCCGGTTTCGGACACAATGTGTCCCACTCGAAGCGCCGCACGAAGCGCCGCTTCAACCCGAATATTCAGACGAGGCGCTACTACGTCCCGTCGCTGCGCCGCAACGTCACCCTCAATGTGTCCGCCAAGGGCATCAAGGTCATCGACGTCCGCGGGATCGACGCCGTCGTCGCCGAACTCATTGCCAAGGGAGTGAAGCTCTGATGGCGAAGACCCAAGACGTTCGTCCGATCATCAAGCTCAAGTCGACTGCCGGCACCGGGTACACCTACGTGACCCGCAAGAACCGCCGCAACAACCCGGATCGCATCGTGCTCAAGAAGTACGATCCCGTCATCCGCAAGCACGTCGATTTCCGAGAGGAGCGCTGAGCGCACATGGCCAAGAAGTCCAAGATCGCCCGCGACAAGCAGCGTCGCGTCATCGTTGAACGCTATGCGGAGCGCCGCGCCGCCCTCAAGCGTCAGCTCACCCACCCCGACAGCACGGACGAGCAGCGTGAGGAAGCACGCCTCGGCCTGCAGAAGCTTCCTCGCGATGCCTCGCCGGTGCGTGTGCGCAATCGCGACCAGGTCGACGGCCGCCCCCGCGGCTACCTGCGCAAGTTCGGACTCTCGCGCGTCCGCTTCCGCGAAATGGCGCACGACGGCGAGTTGCCCGGCATCACGAAGTCGAGCTGGTAATCTCGAGGGAGTTCGTTATCGGAAAACGGACCGGTAACTGACCGACTTGTCCTAAGGAGGACACTTTTATGGCTAAGAACCGCAGTGAGCTCGTTGCAGAAGTTGCCGAGAAGTCCGGCCTGACCCAGAAGCAGGTCTCGGATGTTCTCGATGGTGTCTTCGATGTCTTCTCCGACGTCGTCGGCAAGGGCGAGAAGCTCACCATCCCCGGCTGGCTCTCCGTCGAGCGCACCGAGCGTGCCGCTCGCAAGGGTCGCAACCCGCAGACCGGTGAAGAGATCGAGATCAAGGCCGGCTACTCCGTGAAGCTGTCCGCTGGTTCGAAGCTCAAGGCTGCCGCTGGCACCCCGAAGTGACCTTCGCGCTCAAGCGCAGGATGGCCCGGACCGATCGGTCCGGGCCATCTGCTTTCCCCGGGCGATTCCCACGCCGAGGCGGCTGACCGGAATCGTGTCCGCCCCGCACAGCGGGGTGATCCTCAGGAGATCTGCACCACCTCGGCGGTCGTGAGTTCGCCGCCGCAGACCCCGGGACGATATCCTTGTTCCATGCACGAATCGGCAGGCGGACCTCTGTGACCTCTCACGACAACGAGCCGATCATCCGATTCACCGCTCGCGCAGCGATCCCGCTCGTCGCACTCCTCGGCGCAGCCGTCGGACTCGTCGCGATGCTCTACACGGGAGCCGCCGAGCCGACCGTCATCAACGACCCGGGAGCCGTCGTCCGCTTCGGACTGCCGGCCGCGAAGTTCGTCTTCAACCTCGCGATGAGCCTCACCGTCGGCGCACTCCTCTTCGCGCTCCTCATCCTGCCCCGCACGCAGGGGCGGATCCGGGGCAGGAAGGCTCAGCAGGACGAGCAGCCTCCGCTCGACGCGCTGTGGGAGAAGTCGCTCAAAGTCGCCGAGGTCGCCTCTGTGGCGTGGACGATCTCCGCTGTCGCCGTCCTCCTCTTCACCTTCGTCTCCACCGTCGGTGCGCAGGCCTACCTCAACTTCTCGAACCAGCTCGGCGTCTTCCTCACCCAGATCGCCTTCGGCCAGTACTGGGCCCTCATCGTCGTCCTCATCGCCGTCGCCTCGACGCTGTGCTTCGGCTCCCGGTCCTACCTCGGCCTCGCCTTCGCCGGCGTCCTCTCGCTCGGCGTGATGATCCCCCTCGCCCTCATGGGCCACTCCGCCCAGGCGTCGGGCCACACGCAGGCCGTCAACAGCATCGGACTCCACCTCTTCGGCGTCGCCCTGTGGCTCGGCGGTCTCTTCGTCATCGCCCTGCTCGGCTCCCGCCTCGCCAAGTCGCCCGAGCTGGGGACGTTCATCGCCCGCTACTCGTCGATCGCGCTCTTCGCGTTCGTCGTCGTCGCCTTCTCCGGCGTCGTCAACTCGATGCTGCGCGTCGAGGACCTCGCGGATCTCATGACCCCATACGGCCAGGTCATCATCGCGAAGACCTTCGCGACGATCCTCCTCGGGCTCGTCGGCTTCTGGCACCGCCGGTTCGTCATCGCCCGGCTCGGCAAGGTCGCCTCCGTGACGGGCGAGTTCTGGCGCCTCATCCTCGTCGAGTTCGTCATCTTCGGAGCGACGATGGGCCTGGCCGTCGCCCTCTCCCGCTCCCAACCGCCCGTCCCGCAGGAGCCGGTGGGCAACCCGACGCCCTCGGAGATCCTCACCGGAGAGCCTCTGCCCCCCGCACCGAACCTCGCCCGCTTCTTCTCCGAGTGGTCGGTCGACCCGCTGTGGGTCGTCGTCGCCGTGGGGCTGACGATCGCGTACGTCGCCGGGTATCTCCAGCTCCGTCGCCGAGGCGACACCTGGTCGGTCTTCCGCCTCGTCAGCTGGGTGCTCGGAATGATCGGCCTCGTCTACGTCACTTCGGGCGGCGTCCAGGTCTACGGCGAGGTGTCGTTCTCGGCGCACATGATCCAGCACATGCTCCTCGTCATGGTCGTGCCCATCCCGATGGTCCTCGGCGCCCCGATCACCCTGCTCATGCGGGCGACGACCGCGCGCACCGATGGCTCCCGCGGCATCCGCGAATGGGTGCTCTGGCTCGTCCACACCCCCTACATGCGCTTCTTCGCCAATCCGGTCGTCGCCTCGGTCAACTTCGCCGGTTCCCTCGTCGTCTTCTACTACGCGGGGCTGATGAAGTACGCCCTCGAGTGGCATCTCGGCCACGAGCTCATGATCGTCCACTTCCTCGCCGCCGGCTACCTCTTCACCCAGGCCCTCATCGGCATCGACCCCGGCGTCAAGCGGTTCCCCTACCCGCTGCGCCTGCTCATGCTCCTCATCACGATGGCCTTCCACGCCTTCTTCGGCATCTCCCTGCTCAGCTCCGAGGTGCTCATCGAAGGCGACTGGTTCGGCAACATGGGCACCGACTGGGGATACTCCGCGATCGAGGACCAGCAGCGGGGCGGCGCGATCGCCTGGGGCATCGGCGAGATCCCGACGCTGTTCCTTGCGATCATGGTCGCCTTCCAGTGGTCGAAGTCGTCCGACCGGGAGGCCAAGCGGGTCGACCGTCGGGAGGCCCGCACCGGCGACGCCGAGCTGCGCGCCTACAACGACATGCTCACGCAGATCGCCGAACGCGACGCGAACGCCGGTCCCCGCCGAGGCTGACCCCGGCCCCCGCTGAGGCTGAACCACCCGACCGCCTCGGCGAACCCGTCTCACGCACACCTGATGTGCGGGAATGTGCACGTCGAATTCCCGAATTCCCGCCCTCACGTATCCCATTCGCCGATGTGATGGCGCACACTGTTTCTTGAGCACCATTCACACATCGGGTGGATGTGGGCGCGGTCAGCCGCGGGAGGGGCCTCATCGCCGAGTCCCCTGACATCGCGGGATCGCCGCCTACGCTGCCCCAGCGGAACGATCCGACCTGTCAACGATGAAGCGGATCGTGGAAATCAAGGAGAGTCATGAGTGCACAGAGCAATGCCGAGAGGAAGACGATCCGAACGCAGCTGCGCAAGGTCGTCGCCGCCTCGATGGCGGGCACCGTCGTCGAATGGTACGAGTTCTTCCTCTACGGGTCAGCGGCGACGCTGGTGTTCAACCACATCCTGTTCCCGCCGTCGGACAACCCGCTGACGCCGATCCTCCTCGGTTTCGCGACCTACGCTGTCGGCTTCATCGCCCGCCCCATCGGCGGCATCGTCTTCGGCCACTACGGTGACAAGTTCGGACGCAAGAAGCTCCTCCAGCTCTCCATCATCCTCGTCGGGGCGGCGACGTTCCTCATGGGCTGCCTGCCGACGTTCGGTCAGATCGGCTACCTCGCTCCGATCCTCCTCGTCCTCCTCCGCATCGTCCAGGGCTTCGCCGTCGGCGGCGAATGGGGCGGCGCGGTGCTCCTCGTCGCCGAGCACTCCCCGGACAAGGAACGCGGTTTCTGGTCCTCGTGGCCGCAGTCGGGCGTGCCGCTGGGCAACCTGCTCGCCACCGGCGTCCTCTTCGTCCTCACTGCCACCCTGTCCGAGGAGGCTTTCCTCTCGTGGGGCTGGAGGATCGCGTTCTGGCTCTCGGCGGTCATCGTCCTCATCGGCTACTACATCCGCACCCGAGTCTCCGACGCCCCGATCTTCGAGAAGATCCAGGCCGAGGAGATCGAGGAGGGCGTCGACTACGGCGTCAAGGCCGTCTTCAAGCGCTACCCGCGTGAGGTCTTCACCGCCATGGGTCTGCGGCTGGTCGAGAACATCCACTACTACCTCGTCGTCACCTTCTCGATCACCTACCTCGCGGTCGCCGTCGGCATCGAGGCGAGCGAGATCCTCGGCCTCCTCCTCGGCGCGCACGCCATCCATGCGCTGCTCGTGCCGATGATCGGTGCCCTCGGGGACCGGATCGGACGCAAGCCGCCCTACGCGATCGGCATCATCCTCACCGCCTCGTGGGGCTTCTTCGCCTTCCCGATGTACGACACGGGCAACCCCGGACTGATCTTCCTCGCCCTCCTCCTCGGACTCGTCTTCCACGGCTTCATGTACGCGGGGCAGCCGGCGATCATGGCGGAGATGTTCCCGACCCGGATGCGCAACTCGGGTGTGTCCACGGGATACCAGGTCACGGCGATCGTCGCCGGATCGTTCGCGCCGATCATCGCGACCGCGCTGCTCGACGAGTTCGGCTCCTCGGTGCCGATCGCGATCTACCTCGCCGTGGCCGCTCTCATCTCGCTCGTCGCGCTCATCTTCACCCGCGAGACGAAGGGCATCGACCTCCACTCCCTCGACCACGCCGACAAGGTTCGCCGCGGGGTCGTCACGCACTGATCGGGTCGTCGCCGCATCGCCGTGGCTCATCCGCCGCGGTGGTGCGGCGTCCGCGGTCAGGCACAGCAGAGAAGGGACGGGAAATGGCAGTTGATCTCACCGGCAGGAGAGCCCTCGTCACCGGCGGGGCCTCGGGCCTGGGCAAGGCGATGTGCGAGTCCTTCGCCGAGGCGGGTGCGACCGTCGTCGTCGCCGACGTCGACGCGGAGGCGGCGGGGGCAGTCGCCGAGGCGATCGGTGGGGAGGCGTGGGCCGTCAACCTCGCCGACACCTCGGCGCTCGACGGGATCGACCTCGAGGTCGACATCCTCGTCAACAATGCCGGGATCCAGCGGATCCACCCGATCCCGGAGTTCCCGCTGGAGGAATGGCGGCTGATCATGACGATCATGCTCGAGGCGCCGTTCGTGCTCACGAAGGCTGCGCTGCCGGGGATGTACGAGCGGGGCTGGGGGAGGGTCATCAACGTCTCCTCCGTCCACGGGCTGCGCGCCTCGGCGAACAAGTCCGCGTACGTCGCGGCCAAGCACGGACTCATGGGTCTGACGAAGACGACGGCGCTCGAGGCCGGTCCGCGCGGGGTGACGTGCAATGCGATCAACCCGGGCTATGTGCTCACGCCCCTGGTCAAGGGGCAGATCGCGGATCAGGCGGTGACGAACGGGATCAGTGAGGACGAGGTGCTCGAGAAGGTCTTCCTTGGCCACTCGGCCGTGCCCCGCCTCGCGGAGCCCGAGGACATCGCCGCGCTCGCGCTCTTCCTCGCCTCCGACGCCGCCGCGGTCGTCACGGGCACCGCGCACAGCATCGACGGGGGTTGGACCGCCGCCTGAGCAGGGATAGCGGGGAGAGCGCCGCGCGGGCTAGAGCACCTCGAGGATGCTGCGGACGGCGGCATTGCGCAGGGATTCGTGCCGCACCGACGCCCAGTAGGACACGCGCTTTGAGAAGAGCTCGGGCAACACCTGGATCAGGCGGCTGCTGTCCCGGGCGAGGAAGTCGGGCAGGATGCCGATGCCCACCCCGTTCGCCGTGGCGAGAACGTGGGCGTGGACCGAGGTCGAACGGAAGAAGCCCCTGCCGGCCGGGATCTCGCTCGAGGCGTCGTCGAGGTCGTCGACCTGGAGTGCGTTCTCGATGTAGTAGACGATCCTGTGCTCGGCGAGGTCGTCGAGCGTGACCGGAACCGGGTGCGTGCGCAGGTACTCCTGCGACGCATAGAGCTGGAGCCGGTAGTCGCGGATGCGCTTGGCGACGCTGCGCGGGGCGTCGGGTCGACCGACGACGACCTCGATGTCGACGCCGGACCGGTACTGGCGGGCCCGCTGGGTCGCGGTGATGAGCTCGATCTGCAGGCCCGGATGGCTGATCTGCAGCGCCGTCAGCGCCGGCACCGCGTATTCGAGAGCGAAGGCCTGCGGGCAGGCGATGCGGATCGTGCCCGAGAGCGCTGAGGACTCGCGCGCGTCGATCCTCCCCAGCGCCGCCTCGATGTCCTCGGCGATCGGCAGCAGCTGCCGACCCGCGGTGCTCAGCTCCCATCCGTCCGGGGAGGCGACGAGAACGCGCTGACCGTAGGCCTTCTCCAAGGCAGCGATGCGCCGCGACACGGTCGTGTGATTGAGTCCCAGACTGTGCGCGGCGGCCGTGAACTTCCCCAGACGCGCCACGGCGAGGAGGGTGAGGAGATCCTCCGGCGAGATCTGCTGAGGTGCATGAGCGGCCATAGTCCGCCCAGTCTATCTGCGTGCATGCACACAACCGGTGCGGAAGAGGTGACCGTCGCCGGCGGCCGGCACGGGCAGGGCTGGCGTAATGTGAAGGGGAACACACGAGATCTCGATGCGAGGAGGCATGCGATGGCGACGATTGGATGGATCGGCCTGGGGAACATGGGCCGACCGATGACGGCGAACCTGGTCAAGGCCGGCCACACGGTCAAGGGCTTCGACGTGGTCCCGGAGGCCGTGACCGCGGCGGCGGAGGATGGTGTCACCCCGGTGGGTTCGATCGCCGAGGCGGTCGCCGGTGCCGATATCGTCTTCACGATGCTGCCCAAGGGCGAGCATGCCCGCGCCGTCTACCTCACCCCTGACGGTGTCCTCGCCACCGCCGATCCCGCGACCCTCCTCGTCGACTCCTCGACGATCGACTTCGACTCCGCCCGGGCCCTGCACGCCGAGGCGAAGGCCGCCGGCTTCCGCTTCGTCGACGGTCCCGTCTCCGGCGGTGTCACCGGTGCACAGGCCGGCACGCTCACCTTCATGCTCGGCGGCTCCGATGCGGACGTCGCCGAGGCGAAGCCCTTCATCGAGCCGATGGCCGGCAACATCTTCCACGCCGGCGGCGACGCCGCAGGTCAGGCCGCGAAGATCGTCAACAACATGATGCTCGCGATCAGCCTCGAAGGCGTCGTCGAAGGCGCGGTGCTCGCGCAGCGCTTCGGTCTCGACCCTAAGGCGTTCTACGACATCGCGAAGGTCTCCTCCGGCGACTCGTGGCCCCTGCGCACCTGGTATCCGGTGCCCGGGGTGACCGAGACCTCGGCGTCGAACAACGACTTCAAGCCCGGCTTCGCCACGGCTCTCATGCACAAGGACGTCGGGCTCGCGCTCGCCGGTGCCGAGACCCAGGGCGTCGACCTGCCCGCGGCCACCCTCGTCTACGCGCAGCTGCAGAAGCTCGTCGACGAAGGCCTCGAGGGACTCGACACGACGGCGATCATCAAGAACATCGACCCCGAGGCGCAGGGCCTGCCGACGAAGCCCTGAGCCACCGCGGCGCCGTGATCCGACGATTCTGCGCCCCCTGACCGGGGCCATGCTGCGCCCGCTCTCCGGTGAGCGGGCGCAGATGCCTCTCCCGAGGAGCGCAGAGATCCGGCCCGGCAGCGGCGCATGCGAGACTGGGAGCATGAGTTCGACCGAGCCCCTCACCGCAGAAGAGTCCGCCGCGATCCGCACCCGCCTCGACGAGGTGGCCGAACGCACGGCAGCCGCCGCCAAGGCCTCGGGCCGGTCCGCCGAGGACGTGCGGATCCTGCTTGCGACGAAGACGCAGCCGGCGGAGCGGATCCGTGTGGCCATCGAGCACGGCTTCTCACTCATCGGCGAGAACAAGGTGCAGGAGCTCGTCGCCAAGGCCGACGACCTCGCCGACCTTCCGCACGAATCGCACCTCATCGGTCCCCTGCAGAAGAACAAGGTCAACCACACGCTGCGCCACGCCCAGTGCATCCAGTCCGTCGACAGCCTCGCGCTCGCGGAGAGGATCGACAACCGCCTCGGCGTCCTCGACTCCACCGTCGACGTCTTCGTCCAGGTCAACACGTCCCGCGAGGACTCGAAGTCCGGGGTCGCACCCGAGGACGCCGAGGCGCTCGTGGCAGCAGTGCGCGACCTCGATCGCCTGCGTCTGCGGGGCCTGATGACCATCGGCCTGCCCGGCCAGACGCCCGAGGAGATCCGCCCGAGCTACTCAGACCTCCGCGAGCTCCGCGACCAGCTCATCGCGACCGGTGCCCTGCCCGCCGACGCCACCGAGCTGTCGATGGGGATGAGCAACGACTTCGAGCTTGCGATCGCCGAGGGGGCGACGATGGTGCGCATCGGTTCGAGCGTCTTCGGCGCCCGCCCCGCCCCGTGAGCATGTGTCCCCCGATGACAGCCGCCCTGCCGCCACGCCAGCGGATCTGAGACGATGGAGAGATGAACGCCAGTCCGCAGAGTTCCGCGGCCACCGCCGCAGACGACACCCCCGCCGAGGCGACCGCCCCGACCCGCGCCCGCGAACCCAAGGTCCGCGCCCCCGAGCTCATCGGCCGCCGGTGGATGAACTCCGGCGGCAAGGAGCTCACCCTCGCCGACCTCCGCGGCAAGGTCGTCCTCCTCGACTTCTGGACGTTCTGCTGCATCAACTGCCTCCACGTCCTCGACGAGCTGCGGCCGCTCGAGGAGAAGTACGCAGGCGAACTCGTCATCATCGGCGTCCACTCGCCGAAGTTCGAGTTCGAGCGCACCGTCGAGGCCGTCGACCAGGCCGTTGAGCGCTACCAGGTCGAACACCTCGTCCTCGACGACCCCGACCTCGTCACGTGGCAGGCGTACACGGCCCGGGCATGGCCGACGCTGGCCGTCATCGACCCCGAGGGCTACCTCGTCGCGACCCTGTCCGGGGAAGGCCACGGCGCCGGCCTCGGGGAGATCATCGAAGGCCTCATCGAGGAGCACTCGGCGAAGGGCACCCTCCATTCCGGAGACGGCCCCTACGTTCCCCCGCCGGCACCGGAGACCGAGCTCTTCTACCCCGGCAAGGTGACGGTCCTGCCCTCTGGAAACCTCCTCGTCGCCGACTCCGGCCACCACAGCCTCGTCGAATACACCCCTGATGGACAGACCGTGCTCCGGCGCATCGGCACCGGGGAACGGGGACTCACCGACGGCGACTTCGCCTCCGCACAGTTCAGCGAGCCCGGTGGCATCACCGTCCTCCCCGAGGACATCGCCGCCCGTGCCGGCTACCAGCTCGTCGTCGCCGACACCGTCAACCACGTCCTGCGCGGCATCGACCTCGACGGTGAGACCGTGAGAACGATCGCCGGCACCGGCGAACAGCACATGGTCGGGGCCATCGACAACGTCCGCGGCACCCACGGCGCGCTCGGCCGCTATTCGGGCCCCGCCCTCGACGTCAAGCTCTCCTCCCCGTGGGACGTCCTCTTCGTTCCCGCCACCGGCGAGGTGGTCGTGGCGATGGCCGGCAACCACACGATCTGGTCGTTCGACCCCGTCACCGGCGACATCCGCCTGCTGTCCGGCACGATGAACGAAGGGCTCGTCAACGGCGACGCGGAGTCCGCGTGGTTCGCACAGTCCTCTGGCCTCGACCTCCACCCCGACGGCGGCGTCATCGTCGCCGACTCCGAGACCTCGGCGATCCGCCGCCTCGATCCGGCCTCAGGAGAGGCGACGACGCTCGTGGGCACGGGCCTCTTCGACTTCGGCTTCCGCGACGGGCCCGCCGCCGAGGCACGGCTCCAGCACCCGCTCGGAGTGCGCACCCTGCCCGACGGGTCGCTCGCGATCGCCGACACGTACAACGGTGCGATCCGCCGGTACGACTTCACGACGAACGAGGTCTCGACGCTCGCCCGTGGACTGCGCGAACCCTCGGACATCCTCGTCGTCGAAGCGGGTGCTGCGGGCGGGGACACGGCCGGCGGGACGGGAGCGGGCAGCGGCACCGCCGAACTCCTCGTCGTCGAATCGGCGAACCACTCGCTCACCCGGGTGACCCTGCCGAAGGACGCCCAACGCGTCGACGAGGGTGCGCAGACGAGCCACCGCCCGTCGACGGAGCTCGCCGCCGGACCTGTGTCCATCAGCGTGAGCTTCACCGTTCCAGCAGGTCAGAAGCTCGACGATCGGTGGGGTGACCCGACCTACCTGCAGGTGTCCTCGACTCCGCCCGAACTCATCGTCTCCGGTGGCGGCGGGGCCGAGGGGCTGAGCCGCGACATCGTCATCGACCCCGAGGCGACCTCGGGAGTCCTCCACGTCACCGCGCGCGCCGCCGCGTGCGACGGCGAACCGGGAGGAGAGATCCCGCTCCACGCCGCCTGCCACCTCTACCAGCAGGACTGGGGGATTCCGATCGAACTCACCGAGGCGGGTCCCTCAGTGCTCGACCTCGACCTCCGCGGCGCCTGAGACCCGGCCAGTGCTCCTGCGGCCCTGAGCCGGCGGTTCAGTGCTCGCACTGCGCCGGAGACCGCCGTCCTGGCTCCGCCACCGCCGGTTGCGGTCGAAAACCGGTGGAAAATGGGCCCGATCGCTCGATTTTCCTCGGTT
>NZ_SJXG01000035.1:0-91974 GCF_012027885.1 Brevibacterium sp. LS14 | reverse complement strand
GCAGCGACGCGGCTGACGGTGAGGTGGTCCACGACCACACCGGTCAGCGCCCAGCCCACCCCGCCACGGGTGATCTTCGCCCGCGGCGCCGCGGCCTTCGACGTGTCCTGCCGCCACGTCCGACGGCAGGTAACACACCGGTACCGGCGGACCCGGACCATCAAGGTCGTGGGCCGGTGCCCGAACGGCTCGTGCGCCAACCGGCGGATCACCGTGTCTCGGGGCACGCCCTCGGCCCCGCACTCCCTGCACCACGGGTCCGGCTCCAGGACCCGGCACTGGATCACCGCACGATCAGGCTCAACCCGCTGTCCGACGGCCTCGAGGCCGAGCTCGTCGAGACGGCAGAACGTGGTCAGGTCAGGGCGAACGAAGGTAGCGTGATCCATGTCGAGGTCCTCAGGATGGGCAGTGTCAGAACTTCCATCCTCGGAGGGCCTCGACCCCTATCCAGCGACCGACGCGCCCAACCCGACTACACTCTCAGCTGCGAAGAGCCCACATACTTTCGCACAAAATGCGTGCACTCAGATTCTAAGGGCTCGCCGGTTTCAGCCAACGTTCGTTTACATCTAACCAATTGTCAATCGAAATCAGTCTCCTATTGACAATCTTCTCTTGTCGAACTTTGATCGCTTCCCCTAGTCGCGAAGATGAGTATACAAATTTTTCAATAGCCACAAATACAATTACCACCAAAACGCCGACAGTTATCAAATCTGGCAAACTGATAGACGAACCAGAACTGGCCGACAGCGCCCCAGTCACAGCAACAGCCATCCCAACCGACAATGCCTCAAGAATTCTCAGCAGAATATACAATCCTCTATTTGCATTGCGACCTCGCAGCCAGTTGCTCCACGAAGAAACCCGAAGATAAACAAGAAATAGGGTGCATATTATTCCGTAGGTACACGACACCACCAAGAACCCTGCAATGATCTCGTATGGGAGGCGAGATATAGATGTAACTACCGAAAGAACTGCAACCAACAAAATTGCACAGCCGCAAACTATCGTATAAGGATTGCGCCCGCGATCGGTCGCGCCATCTCGTAAACTGTCGAGAAGCTCCTTCACCTTCTCGCGCTCCAGCATGTTCTCTTCCCTAGCCTTCGAACGAGAAAATCGACTTGGCCCCATCGACGCCGAGGTCAGAATGCAGATAAATGTTCCAAGCAGGCTAATAAATACGACACCTAAACTCGTCTCACGTGGGCCCACGGACACAAAACGAGTCAGTGACGACAACGCAACAGTTGAAAAATAAGCAGCAAAAATAAGATTCAAGAAATCAACATAATTACGTACATCTCCCGCCTCGTCTTCCTCGCCCCACGTCAGCGACTCTGACCTTCTTGATCCAAATGCCGCAAGGGCCACTCCAATGGCGGTTATACCGACAACCTGACCTGGATATCCATATCCATTATCAACGAACTCTCGCAGAATTGATTGAGCCCACCCTGCCTGGACAGCCCGATAGTCATCTCCGATAAAAATTGAAAATATAAATGGGAAGACGATGACGATCGGAACCACAAGAGAAGCCACCATAAATGTTGACAACGCCACTCGCCCATGAATAGCGGAAACTCGGCGCTGGTTAGAATTTCGTGACTTCAAGTTCATATTAGCCCACTCTTGTACTGTGTGATTGGTGGATACTGACAGCTGAGTTCGGCAGTATTCGAGCGACTACCCCAGACTCACGGTCGTCGCGCCGCCGACGGAGGCGAAGCGCTCGGGCTGGCAGGTGAGCAGGATGACCTGCGCGGACTCGCCGATGGTGCCGAGAACGACGTTGAGGGCGGCCAAGCGCTCGGGGTCGGCGAAACCGAAGGCATCGTCGAGGATGACCGGGGCACCCGCCGACGGGTCGACGAGGGCGGCGACGGCGAGCCGGCCGATGAGGGCCAACTGCTCCCGGGTTCCGCCCGAGAGCGATTCGAACGGCACCGTTGTCCCGTCGAGTGTCCGTGAGGCTATCGCGAGATCCTCGGACACCTCGACCGAGAGATCGGGACCGAAGATCGGTCGCCCGAGACGCTCGATCTGCGCCTTGAACGGCGCGACGTACTTCCGTTGGGCCTCATCGCGATGCGCGAGCACCGTCGAGCGGAGCAGATCGATCGCCCGCGCACTGCGCTCGAGACGAGCACATCTC
Source organism: Brevibacterium sp. LS14 (assembly GCF_012027885.1). NCBI lineage: Bacteria > Bacillati > Actinomycetota > Actinomycetes > Micrococcales > Brevibacteriaceae > Brevibacterium > Brevibacterium sp. LS14. The sequence continues at coordinate 89,807 of NZ_SJXG01000035.1, read as the reverse complement.
CTCTGCGCTGTCTCGAGTGCTTCCTCGGCGCTCTTGAGCTTCTCGTAGATGCCCTCACCGGCCCGGTCGTCAATGAGCGCGGTGAGTCGATCGACCTCCTGCCGATCCTTCTCCCGCTGCGCCTCCTTGCTCACGACGAGCTGCCGGACGTTGTTGACCTTCATCTCCAGCGTCTGCGGATCCGCGGCGTCATAGGCGGACCGGGCCTCGGCCACTCGCGCCTCGGCAGCACGTGCCTGTTCGGTCGCGGCACTCACCGCCGACCCGAGCGCTTCGTCCGACTCTGCCGCCCTGGCCTCGGCGAGCGCCTTCTCCAGACGTTCGGCCTGCGTCCGCGCCTCCTGCAGGGTGGTCTGCGCGCGGACGGTCTCGACGCGAGCGTCGTCGCGGTTCGCTCGCGCTGTCTCGAGTCGCGCAGTCGCCTCGTCCATGTCCGCCTGGGCATCATCGACGGCCGTGTCAGCGTCGGCAAGAGCCGTTTCGAGATCGGCGACCGTCTCAGCAGAATCGTCGTCGTCGCCCGCGCCGTCCGTCCGCGCGCCGTCCGCCGACCCTTCGCTGTCCGATGCTTCGTCACCGGACTCCCCGTCGTCTCCGCTGCCGGCGATGAGCGCCTCGGCCCGCGCGAACGCCGCTTCGAGGTCCTCGCGCCCGTCCGCTCCGAGCAGGGCTGTCAGCGTCGATACGGCCTCCGCTGCCTCAGCCTCGGCGTCCGCGCGGCGGTGTGCCCGCTCCCGTGCCTGAGCGACCGAATCGACCTGCAGGCGCTCGAGCTCTGCCGAAAGCGCCGACTGCGCGGCCTCGAGCGTCCGGTCGAGCTCGACCGGGGACGCCCCGGGACGCACGGTGATGTCGGCGACCCCGTCGACGACGATGCGCACATCACTGACCACGGCGAGCTCGGTCTCCCTCGTCTCTTCGAGCTCCGCGCCATCGATGCGGACCGGAGTCTCACCGAGGCGGCGGGCGACGATCTGCGCCGCAGCGGAGGTCTTCGCGCTCTCGGCGATGCGCACGTCGGTCTCAAGCGAGATGAGACGGTCGACATCGGCCGCGGTGACGGCGATCGACCGCACCGTCGCCGCAGCAGTGGCCCGCCGCTCCTCCTGCACCCGGATCTCACCGAGGCGACGCCGGAGGTCGGCATAGTCACCGCGCGCCCGTGTCCGGGAGAGACGCTGCGCCGTACGCTTGGCCTCCGCCCGAGCCGCCTCGAGCACCTCACGGGCAGCGGTGACCTCACGCTGTGCCTGCGCGAAGGACTCGTCCTTCTCCGCCTGCGAAGTCTCGAGGTCGTGGGCACGCTCGCTCGCGGCGATCACCGTCTGTGCCGCAGCATCGGCATCGTCGACGAGGGCAGTCCGTCGCTTCCGCGCTTCCTCGGCCAGCGAGACGTCGCGGGCGATCGCCTCGGCGCGCTGCTCGGCGTCGGTGAGCGCGGACTTGAGTGCGTTCAGCGCCGCGAACTCCTCCTCAGCGGCCTCCTTGTCCGCGACCGCCGCAGTCAGCTGCTCGCGCACGGACTCGAGTCGGGCAGAGGCCCGAGCATGCCTCTCGACGAGGTCGTCCATCTCCGCGCTGCGCACGGTGAGCTCACGGTGGGCCTCCTGGGCCGCCGTGACCTCGGCGTCGATGTCCCGGTACTCCCCCGTCGGCCTGCCCGACTTCGTGAAGTACTTCGCATACTCGTCCTCGACCCGGTCGAGGAACGCATCGTGATCGGCGACCTCCGCCCCGGTCTCGCTGAGCGCGGACTGGAGCGCGCTGATCTGCGCCATCGGAGCCTGGGCGAGGCTCTCGCCCTGCGAGACATCGAGGGCGACGAGGAGGTCGACGTCGACGGTGTCGGCGAGGACGGAGAGGAAACGCTCGTGGGCCTCGTCTCCACTCAGCTGCTCGGGGCGCGGTCGCAGGATCTCCAGGGTGGTGTACTGGCCACGCAGCCAGCGCTTCGCGTATCTGAGCTCGATGTCGCCGGTCGTGAGGTGAAGGGAGACCTCGGGTCCTTCGTCGACGCCGATCGGCTGAGTGTCCTTGACGCTCGCCTTCTTCGAACTCGATTTGTCCTCTCGCAGGTGGGCGATCGCCTCGTGGATCGAGGACTTCCCCACTTCGTTGGGACCTTCGACGATGGTCACCCCGTCGGCGAAGTCGACGGTGGCGTCGACGATGCCGCGGTAGTTCTGCAGGCGGATCGAATGCAGTCTCATGTCCCGCTCCTCGCGAATCGGTAGAGGAGTCCCAGGGCATCCTGGGCGGCGGCGTCGTCGCCGGCGGCCCGCTCGGCGAGGTCGTCGAGGGACTCCTGGAGGTACCCGCTCAACCCGAGACCGGCGAAGTCCTCGTCGGCGGCGATGACGGCTAGATCCGTGTGCCGCTCCCACAGGGAGACGAGCGCGAAGAGGTCCCCCGCGTGGTCGAGGACCTCGTCGAGCCTCGCCTTCGCTGCCGTCGAGAGGGTGCCGCGGAGGATGAGCCAGAGCGCGGTGCGGTCCTTGTCGGCGATCGCCGCGAGCCGGGACTCGAGCGCGGTGACGTCCTCAGCAGAGTCCACGTCCTCCTCGATGACGACGAACGACCACTGGCCCACCGGCACCTTCTCGACGTCGACGGCATGGGTCTGCGGGTCGACGTCGACGACGAGGACGTTGCCCGGATCGTCCTCGCGCCGCGAGGTCACTTCCGGCGCGCCCGGATACCAGATGCGCTCGGCAACCTCGTAGGTCGCGTGCCGATCGCCGAGAGCGACGAACTGCGCCCGGTCCGCGTCGAGGACGCGGCGCAGGTTCGCCTCGTCGATCGTCGCCACTGACTCCCGGTCGGGATCGAGGCTGCTCACCGCCCCGTGTCCGGCGATGATGCGGATCCGGCCGGGAGCCACCTCGGCGAGGTCATCCGTCGCGGCCGCGACGAGGTCGTGGAGGGGGCGCTTCGAGAACCACGGAGCTCCGACGACCTCGGTGCCCGGCACCACCTCGACGGGAGCGGAGTCGCGGAGAACCCGGACGTGCTCTGGCTGCCGGGACGTGAAGGCCGGGGAGTCGTAGATCGACGCGGCATCGAGCGGATCGTGATTGCCCGGCAGGAGGACGACAGGCACGGTGAAGGCCGAGAGGACCTCGAAGGTCCGGGAGACGATCGCGCGATCGAGCTGGTTCGACTCGAAGACGTCCCCGCAGACGAGGACGAACTCCGCGCCCCGCTCCTCGGCGAGCTCGCCGATCCGGCGGATCGCGTCGAGCCTGGCCCGATGGAAGCGGGGCCTGGCCTCGGCGCTGAGGAAGTGCGCGGTCATGCCCAGCTGCCAGTCTCCGGTGGCGATGAATCTCATCGGTGCCCTCCTCACGTCGTCACCATCCTATGTATGGGCCCCAGAGTACGAGTCGGCACGGACACGGCCTGTGATGCTCGCCATATCTGCGCGGATCGCGGTCGATTCGCGCCGCCGCCCAGGAACTTAGGATAGGCTATGCAATTGTGAAGATGACAGCTCAGGCGCAGCCGTCCGTCCTCGATGCGCACGGCGGGGCGACGCTCAACGCGGCCCGCCTCCGTCTCGGCTACGAACGCCGTACGGTCGTCGACGACGTCTCGCTCTCGATCGCCTCCGGACGGGTCACTGCGCTCGTCGGGCCCAACGGCAGCGGCAAGTCGACCGTCCTGCGGTCCCTGGCCCGCCTCCACCCCATCGACTCGGGTGCCGTCTCGATCACGGCGGGCGGGTCGACGACACCGTCCTCGGCGCTGTCCTCGCGGGAGTTCGCCACGGTCGTCACCCTGCTCTCGCAGTCGCGCCCGCACCCCTCAGGGGTGAGCGTCCACGACGTCGTCGCCTACGGCAGGCACCCGCACCGCAAGCGCTTCGCCGCGCTCACCGAGACCGATCACGCGGCGATCGACAAGGCGCTTGCCCTCACCGGCACCGCGCACATGGCCGAGCGTCCCGTCGACCAGCTCTCCGGCGGGGAACTCCAGCGCGTGTGGCTGGCCACCTGCCTGGCCCAGGACACCGGGGTCCTCCTCCTCGACGAACCGACCAACCACCTCGACCTGCGCTACCAGGCGGAGATCCTCGACCTCATGCGCGAACTCGCCGACGACCACGACACGGCGATCGGGGTTGTCCTCCACGACCTCGGCCACGCCGCCGCCGTCGCCGACCACGTCATCCTCCTCGATGCGGGACGAGCGCGCGCGGTCGGGACCTGCGAAGAGGTGTTCACCGCCGAGATGCTCACCGAGGTCTACGGCCTGCCGATCACCGTCACCACCGACGAGGACACAGGCCTCGTGCGCGTCGAGGCTCTGCCGCGCCGACGGCGCCGACCCACCGCGCCCCGATCGCAGCGATCATCGGCGCAGCCGACCGCGGTCACCACCGCCCCCTGAACCGCTCTCCCCCTCCCTGTCACAGCCGGCACTCGTCCCCGGAGTGCGCCCACGAGAAGGAAGACCCACCCATGGCCACACTGCCACGCACCTTCGCCCTCGCCTCGGCGAGCGCGATCTGCGCCCTCGCACTCTCCGCGTGCGGGACCACCGACACCGACGCCTCGGCGGATGACGCCGCACAGAAGTCGACTTCGGCGTCGTGCGCCGACGACCAGACCGCGACCTCGACGGACCCGGTCTCGGTCACCGACGACACGGGCACGACCATCGAACTCGACAAGCCCGCGGCGAAGGTCGTCTCCCTCGAATGGCAGTACACCGAGGACCTGCTCTCCCTCTGCGTCGACCCGGTCGCCGCCGCCGACGTCAAGGGCTACACCGCGTGGGACACCGCTGAGAAGCTGCCGGAGACGACGACCGACGTCGGCACCCGTCAGGAGCCCAACGTCGAGTCGATCCTCTCGGCGAACCCCGACCTCGTCATCATCGAGAAGGAATCGCGCGACGACAAGGTCATCCAGCAGATCGAAGACCAGGGCGTGCCCGTCATGGTCATGACCGGCGCCGATGCGAAGGATCCGATCGCCTATATGAAGGACACGTTCTCCCTCGTCGCCCAGGCCACCGGTCGCAGCGAACGCGCACAGGCGGTGCTCGAGGACTTCGACGCGAAGGTCGAGGAGTCGAAGCAGGCCATCGCCGATGCGAAGCCCGAAACGACGGACTTCGTCTACTTCGACGGCTGGGTCAACGGCTCGAACGTCGCCATCCGACCCTTCGGTCAGGGCTCGCTCATCGGTGAGCTCGGGGAGACGATCGGGCTGACCAACGTCTGGACCGGTGAGGTCGACCCCGCCTACGGGCTCGGCCAGACCGACATCGAGGGCCTCTCCAAGGTCGGCGACGCGAACTTCTACTACACCGGCACCGAGGATCCCGAGTCCGAGGACTACGTCGAACTGCTGAAGAAGAACGACATCTGGGCGAACATCCCCGCCGTCAAGGAGGATCGGGCCACACCGTTCCCTGCCGGCATCTGGACCTTCGGCGGCCCGAAGTCCTCCGCACAGGCCCTCGACGCCTACGTCGGCGCCCTGACGAAGTGACCCAGACGTCCACCGACGCCGCTGAGACCGACGTCCGGGACGGTGCCGCGGCGCCGTCCCGGGGCGTCGGGCTCCTCGGTGCGCTCACGGCCACCGGGGTCCTCGTCGGTCTCGCCGTCGTCCTCCTCGTGCTCTCGGCGTGGCACATCACGCAGGGCACCTCGGGGATCGGTCTGCGCGACCTCCTCGGGGCGCTCACCGGTGCCGCCTCCCCCGCCGAGGCGGGCCCCAGTGTCCGCGACATCCTCATCGGGTCGCGGCTGCCGCGCGTGGGTGCCGCCGTCCTCGTCGGCATCGCCCTCGGCGTCGCCGGCGCGCTCTTCCAATCGCTGGCCCGCAACCCGCTCGCCTCCCCGGACACGCTCGCGGTCACCGGCGGGGCCTACTTCGCCGTCACCCTCGTCACCGCCTTCGGGCTCGCCGTCCCGGTGTGGGCCTCCGGTGGCGTCGCGTTCGCCGGCGGGCTCCTCGCCGCCGCGCTCGTCCTCGGACTCGCCGGCGGGGCCGCGGCGTCGACGACGAAACTCGTCCTCGCCGGCACCGCCACGGCGCTGGCACTGCAGGCGGGCACGTCGACGCTGCTCATCCTCTTCGCCGAGGAGACGACGAGCCTCTTCTCCTGGGGCTCCGGCACCCTCAATCAGCTCGACGGCTCGGCCGCCCTGCGCAGCGCCCCGGTCATCGCCGTCATCGTCGCCGCGGCCCTCCTGCTCGCCCGCCGCCTCGATCTGCTCAGCCTCGGCGACGACACGGCTGCGGTGCTCGGCGTTCCGATCCGCTCGACGCGGGCCATAGGCGTCATCCTCGCCGTCCTCCTCACCGCCACCGCAGTGACGCTGGCCGGGCCGATCGGCTTCGTCGGCCTCGCCGCGCCGGTGATCACCCGCCTGCTCGCGCGGTTCGTCCCGGTGCTCGCCAAGCATGTCGTGATGATCCCCGCGACCGCACTCATCGGGGCGATCATCGTCGTCCTCGCCGACGCCGTGTTCCGCGCGATCGTCGGAGCCACGGCCGCGATCACCCTGCCGTCCGGGGTGACGACGACCATCCTCGGCGCGATCATCCTCGTCCTCCTCGCCCGCCGGATGCGCACCACGGGTCCGGCACAGCCGACCTCGGCGGCGCGGAGCACGGTGCACGGTGGCCGTCGCGCCGCGCTCGTCATCACTGCCCTCACCGTCGGCCTCCTCGTCGCCACCGTCCTCGCCCTGCTCACCGGGGAGCGGTTCTACCTCCTCGGCGACGTCGCTCTGTGGCTGCGCGATCAGACGGCCCCGGTGATCGGCTTCGCCTTCGACTCCCGGGCACCGCGGGTCGCCGCTGCCCTCCTCGCTGGTGCCGCGCTCGCCCTCTCGGGCACGTTCGTCCAGGCCAGTGCGCGCAATCCGCTCGCCGAGCCCGGGCTTCTCGGCATCACCGGCGGGGCCGGGCTCGGCGCCGTCATCGTCGTCACCCTCGTTCCCGGCGCCACGGTCGTCCTCATCTCCACCTTCGGCATCATCGGGGCACTCGTCGCCTTCGCGATCGTCTACGGCCTGTCGTGGCGGGGCGGGATGAACACCGACCGCCTCGTCCTCATCGGCATCGGCCTGTGGTACGGCTTCACGGCTCTGACCACGCTCTTCCTCATCCGCGCGAACCCGTGGGACACTCCGGCGATCTTCACGTGGCTGTCCGGGTCGACGTACGGGCGCGTATGGGCCGATGTCGCCCCTGTCGCCCTCGTCCTCGTCATCGCGATCCCGCTCGCCGCGGTGTGGAGTCGGGAGCTCGACCTCCTCGCCCTCGACGACGACACGCCGAGGCTCGTCGGAGTCGCCCGCGAACCCGTCCGCCTCGGCGTGCTCATCACCGCGGCCGTCCTGGCAGCGGTGAGCGTCTCCGCGGTCGGCGTCGTCGGCTTCGTCGGGCTCGTCGCCCCGCACGCGGCGCGCGCCCTCGTCGGCAGCCGCCATTCCCGGGTCATCCCCGTCGCGATGCTCCTCGGCGGCCTCGGGCTCGTCGTCGCCGACGCCCTCGGGCGCACCGTCATTGCCCCCGCACAGATCCCGGCAGGCCTCATCGTCGCCCTCATCGGCGCTCCCTACTTCGTGAGGCTGCTCGCGCGGTCACGGGCCTAGGGAACGACCGCCTCGGCGAGGACGGCCGGCACATGACAACGGGTGGGCCCCTCCGTTCGGAGGAGCCCACCCGCGTCTGTCACGTCGTCACATGATGCCCGAGACGACGAGGAGCAGCCACGTGAGCAGCGGGGCGAGGAGGACGACGATCGCACCGTAGATGATGAGGTCGCGCCAGATCGTCTTCGCCGCACTGCCCTTCGCGTTGGCGATGATGAGGGCGCCGTTCGTCGAGAACGGGGAGACGTCGACGATCGTCGCCGAGATCGCGAGTGCGGCCATGACCGCGGTCGCGCTGAGCTCGCTCTGCTCGAGCAGCGGGATCGAGAGCGGGATGAACGCGGTGAGCAGCGCCGTCGACGAGGCGAAGGCGGAGCTGATGCCGATGACGTAGCAGAGGACGACGGCGACGAGGAGCGGGATGCCGATCGAGACGGCCATCGTCGAGAGCGAGTCGATGACGCCGGCCTTCGTGAGCAGGGAGATGTAGACGATCATGCCCGAGACGAGGAGCACCGTCGACCACGAGATCCCCGAGACGAACGTGTCCGAGTGCTTCATCGAGGTGAATGCGAGGACGAGACCGCAGGTGAGTCCGAGGAATCCGATCGGCAGCTCGAAGCCGACCGCACCGATGACCATGACCGCGATGAGGGAGAGCGTCAGCCACACCTGCGGGGTGAGGACGGAGCGCCCCACCGGCGCCGAGGTGGGTGCCGGGTCCACGAGTGTCGTTCCGCCCTTGCCCCACGACGTCCCGGTGCCCGCGGGGGCCGCCGTCCCGCCGAGGCGGCCCGCGGGTGCGCCCGCACCGCTCGAGGGTGTCGCCTCGGTGGGGCCGTCGGCCTCATCCACGGCCTCGGGTTCCGGTGTGGTGCGCAGACGACCGAAGACCCGCATCACGGCGACGGTGAGGATCGTGACGATGACGTTGATCGCATACGAGGCGGCGAAGAGGGCGCCCTGGTCGATGTCGAAGCCGTTCTCCGCGGCGATGTCGCGGACGATGATGCCCGAGACGGAGATCGGTGAGAACGCTCCGGCGTGGGCGCCGTTGATGATCATCGCGCCCATGACCACGCCGCTGTAGCCCGAGGCGGCACTGAAGCCCATCGCTGCGGGAGCCAGCAGGGCGACGGCCGCCGGGGAGAACGTGCCGAGGGAGGTGAGGATCGAGGCGATGACGAAGAAGATCCACGGGACGATGCCGAGGCGTCCGCGCACGGCGCGCACGGCGAGGTCGACGAGCATCTTGATGGTCCCGTTGCGCTGGGCCATGCTGAAGAAGAACGTCACTCCGACGATGGTGAGGACGATGCTCGCGGGGAACTCCTCGAGGATCTCCTTGTCGTCCATGCCGAAGACGAAGGTGCCGAAGAGGAACGCTCCGACGAACCCCATGATGCCGATGTTGATCGGCCACTTTGTGGCGGCGATGAACATCACCACCAGTACCACCAGGATGAGAATCTGGACGAGGGTCATGGGAGGTCCTCCAACTTCATTGTCAGTGTGATTGTCTCTGATTGCGGTTGCGTGGTGCCGTCCGGTCCGATGACCGAGCGGGTGGGGTCAGCCGACGAGCTGCAGTGCGGTGTCGGCGTGCGGAAGATCGATGTCGGCGGCGGCGATGCGCCTGGCCACGCGCCTGACCCCGAGTCGGGCGACGTCGCCGGCGGAGTCGAGCTGCACTTCGCAGGTGATGACCCCGGCGGGAGTGCCGATGCGGATGCTCACCTCGCCGCCGCGCGAGAGGAGTCGGTCCGGGCCGATGAGTGAGCGGACGAGGCTGCCGTCGACGAATGCCGCTCGGGCGAGGGCGATCGCCGCGGTGAGGCCGATCGCCGGGTGCGGGTCGAACATCGAGACCATCCGCACCGAGAGGTCGTAGGAGGCGGCGGCGACCCGCTCTCCCGTCGTCGTCGTGAAGTCCTCGGCAGGACCGATGATGCCGACCTTCGGAACGGCAGGGCTGGGGTCCTCACCGGGCAGGGTCAGCCCCATCGCCTGGGACGCCGACTCGCGGATGGCGAGGAGTTCGGGCAGGCGCAGGCGCACCTCGGGAAGGGTGTCGCTGCCGGTCATCCCGAGGTCGGTTGCGGAGACGAAGCATGCGGGAGCTCCGGCGTCGATGGCGCTCACGGTGACCGTGCGCCCGGCGGCACTGAGCACCGTCGTCGCCGCACCCGCGGGCAGAAGCTCCCCGGTCGAGGTGCCGTCGACGTTCTCGAAGAAGACGTTGACGGGCACCCCGGGCATGGCGCTGCCGGGGATCGTCTCGTCGCCGTCGGTGGGGATCGCCCGACCAGGGGTGGCCACCTCGGCGACGAGGACGGATCGGGTGTTCTCGTTGATCATCCTCACCTCGGTCACGTCTCCGCCAGCACGGACGAGCCCGTTCTGGATCGCGAAGAGCGCGACGGCCGAGGCGCAGTTGCCGCAGTTCGACGTGAACTCGACCGCGGTCTGCCCGATCCCGACCTGGGCGAAGAGATAGCTGATGTCGATGCCCGGGATCGCCGAGGGCGAGATGATCGCCGCCTTCGACGTCGTCGAGGAGGCACCCCCGACCCCATTGAGCTGCCGGTCGTCGCCCGACCCGAAAACCGCCGCGAGGGCGGTCGCGATCTGGGCTCGATCCGCGGGCATCTCATCGCCCATGAAGAGCCAGCACTTCGATGTGCCGCCCCGATACCACTGTCCGTGGAGTTGACCGTTCACGTGTGTCTCCTGAATCCGACGCCGCGGTGATGCGGCTTTCGATTCACGGTGTCACGCAGCATGATTAAGTTCAATCAACACTTTGTTACCTCGATCTAAGCTATGCTTAAACCATGAGTTCAGCGCCGTACAGCGTCGATCGACTCCTCCTCCTGCTTCTCGTGTTTCGGACAGGCAGCCTCTCCGCGGCCGCCGATGAGCTCGCGCTCTCCACCTCGGCGGTGTCGCAGCAGATGAGCAAGCTCGAACGCGAAGTCGGCCTTCCGCTCGTCGTCCGGCACCCGAAAGGGATGCGCCTGACCGATGCGGGTCTCAAGCTCGCCGCGCACGCGATGACGATCGACAACGCACTCGCAGCCGCCTGCAACGACATGGAGGCCTTCGCACAGCTCGACCGCGGCGAAGTGCGGATCGCGACGTTCCCGACCTTCGCCGCCTCGGTGATGCCGAAGGTCCTCCTCCACTTCCATGACCTCCACCCCGATGTCGAGGTCACCGTGCGCAGCTACCGCCTCGACCGCATCGGGGAGGCACTCGAGCGCCGGGAGGTCGACCTCGCGACACTCTGGGACTATCCGTGGGCGCCGATCGGGCAGGACATCCCCGTGCAGACCACACTGCTCAAGGAGCCGACGATGCTCCTGCTGCCGGCCGGGCACCGTCTGGCGCGCCGACGCATCGTCGATCTCGAGGAGGTCGCCGACGACCGATGGATCACCCGATCCTCGCACCCGGTCGCCTCAGTGCTCGAGCGGATCTGCCGGGATGCCGGGTTCGACCCGGACATCGTCTTCGAGGCCAACGACTACCCGGAGCTGCTCGGCATGGTCTCGGCAGGTCTCGGCGTCGCAGTCGCCCCGCGGCTGGCGGTGCGCGCGCACGGACCCGACGTCAGGGTCGTCGCGATCCGCGGCAATCCGGCACCGCGGCGGATCCTCCTCGCCAAACTCGCTGAACGCGTTCAATCCCCTGCCACTCTCGCCCTCGTCCGGTCCTTCCGCACCGTGAGCGCGGCGAAGGAGTGGCGGGGCTAGGACGCAGACCCCTCTCCCCACTCCTCTGCCGCCTCGGTGATGTAGTCGCGCAGCCGCGCGACGACCCGGCTGGGCCGGCGGACGGCGGAGACGAGCGCGATCTCCCGGACGTGCGTTCCCCTCAGCTCCACCTCGGTGAGGCCCTCGATGGGGCGGACGCTGCGCGGGATGAGGGCGATGCCCATGCCCCGACTGACGAATTCGCGGATCGTCGAGAACTCCGTCACCTCGGTCTTCACCTCGGGGACGAATCCGGCAGCCAGGCACCACGCGTCGGTGAGGGTGCGCAGGTTGTACGGCTCGGGGTTGGCGATGAACCGTTCGTCGGCGAGTTCGGCCAAGGAGATCATTCGGCGCCGGGCCAACCGGTGGTCGGCCGGGACCGTCGCGACGACGGTCTGACGTGCAAGGACCTCGTGCGCGAGCTCCCTCGGCGGCGGGATGATGATCGCGAGATCGAGCAGACCCGCCTGCAGGTCGTCGACGAGGACGGCTCCGTGGGCCTGTTTGAGGTCGAGGCGGATCCCGGGATGGGCGTCGCTGAAAGCGGCGAGAAGATCGGGGATGACCCCGGCGCCCATCGTCAGGGGGAAGCCGAAGCGGACGACGCCGTGGTCGGGATCGGCCGCCTCGGCGAGGTCGGAGATCGCGATCCCGATCTCCCGCAGCGGAGCCCGGATCTCCGCGACGAGGTCCCTGGCCTGCTGAGTGAGACCGACCGTGCGCCCCCGCGGGACGACCATCGGGACGCCGAGGTGGTCCTCGAGGCCGTGGATGCGCCGACTCATCGTCGACTGGGGGATGCCGAGGACCGCGGCTGCGTCGGTCATGTGACCGTCCTGATCGGCGAGTTCGACGAGTGCCCTGAGATGCGGGACGAGGGCATCGAGTTTTTCATCCATATTCGGATCATACTCATCGATCCACTCATTGGACGGATGATTCGTTTGGGAGGATCGTGGTGGTACGGCCCGGGAACACCCGCCCGTGACCTGCATCCGACATGGAGGACACCATGCCCCGCACACCGCGAACCGAGACTCTCCCCTATGCCGATGTCGTGCTCATCGGCGGCGGCATCATGTCAGCGACCCTCGGGTCGATGCTCGCCGTCCTCGAACCGTCGTGGCGGATCGTCGTGCTCGAGAAGTCCGTCGACCTCGCCTCCGAGAGCAGCGACCCCTGGAACAACGCCGGCACCGGTCACTCGGGGTTCTGCGAACTCAACTACATGCCCGATCCGAACGACGGGACGAAGCCTGCCGCGATCGCCCGGCAGTTCCAGCTCAGCCGACAGTGGTGGTCGCATCTCGCCGAGGCGGGCCTCGTCGATCCTGCGACGTTCATCCACCGCACGGCGCACATGAATCTCGTCTTCAGCGACCGCGACGTCGCCTACTTGCGCCGGCGGGTGGATACGCTGCGGACCGATCCGCTCTTCGCCGATATGGAGTACTCGGAGGATGCCGAGGAGATCGCCGCGTGGGCACCGCTGACGATGGAGGGCAGAGGGCCCGACGGCTCGGTCGCGGCCTCTCGGGTCCGCCGTGGCACGGACGTCGACTTCGGTGCCCTCACCCGGGCATTGACGTCGGTCATCACCGCTGAAGGCGGGGGCGAGGTGCTCACGGGGCACACCGTCACCGGTCTGAGTCGAGACGGTGACGGCTGGATGGTCACGGGGACGATCGGCGAGACGCCTGCGACCGGTGGCAGCCGGTTCGCGATCCGGGCGGGAACGGTGTTCGTCGGCGCGGGCGGCTTCGCGCTGCGGCTGCTGCAGAAGGCCCGTGTTCCTGAGGTCAAGGGCTATGCGGTGCTGCCGGTCGGTGCCGCGTTCTACCGGTGTTCTGTCCCCGCCGTGGTGAGACGCCACAATGCCAAGGTCTACGGGCAGGCCGATGTCGGCGCTCCCCCGATGTCGGTGCCGCATCTCGACAAGCGGGTCGTCGACGATGAGGAGCATCTCCTCTTCGGACCGTTCGCGACCTTCAGCACGAAGCTGCTCAAGCACGGTCGCCTCAGCGACTTCTTCACCACCCTGCGACCGGACAACCTCCACGTCGTCGCCGCTGCGGGCCTGCAGAATCTCAGCCTCGTCCGCTACCTCATCGGCGAGCTCGCCGCGAGCCCAGCGAAGAAGTTCGCACAGCTGCGCAAGTACTACCCGAATGCGCGACCGAATGAATGGGAGCTCATTCCCGCCGGCCAGAGAGCCCAGCTCGTCACCCCCGATCCCCACCGGATCGGGGTCCTGCAACAGGGCACCGAGCTCGTCGTCTCCGCCGACGGATCGATCGCCGGCCTCCTCGGCGCCTCCCCCGGCGCCTCGACCGCAGTGCCGATCATGGTCGACCTGCTGCGGCGGTCGTTCCCAGCCCAGTGGCGTCGGTCCTGGGAGGAGCGCATGATCGACGCCGTGCCCGACCTCGCCCGGCAGGACTGGAGCGTCGAGGCGGTGGCGGCGAGTGAGGTCCGCACTGACCGAGCACTCGGTCTCGGCCGAGACGAAGCATCTGCCGCCGGAGAGTCCGAAGCGTTCAGTCGAGTTCCGGCTCGGCCATCGTCGGTGCCGAGACTCTGAAGGCGCGGGTGCGCACAAGCAGGAAGACGAAGCCACCCAGCGCCCAGACGACACCGACGATCTTCGCGTTCGCGTCAAGACTCAGCCACAAGGCGACATTGATGACGAGGCCGATACCGGGAAGAACATATCCTGCCCACACGCCGATTCTTCCTGCGGGTCGCAGATACTTGAACGTGGCCAGGATCAGCGAGAGGTTGACCGCTCCGAAGGCAACGTAGGCACCGAAGTTGATCAGCGAGGCCGCCGATTCCAGGTCGAGGAACATTGCCGTGGAGGCGAGCACGGCGATGATGACGATATTGACCACAGGAACTCCTGACCTGCGATTGATCCGTCCGAACACCCGCTCCGGCAAGGTCCCGTCTCGTCCCATGGCGTAGAGAAGGCGGGCCGCACTCATCTGTTGGGTCAGCCCGCAGCCGAGGACTGCGAACATGTACCCGCCGACGAACAGCGCCTGGAACGCCGCACCACCGATGTACTTCGCGATCTCCGGCGATGCACCGACGATGTCACCGACCGTCGACACATCAGGGAAGAGCACCTGCATGGTGTAGGTGACCACGACGAAGAACACGCCGGCAGAGATGACGATGACAATGATCGCGCGAGGAATGTCGACCGTGGGTCTGACCGCTTCCTCTGACATCGTGGTCACCGCATCGAACCCGAGGAACGACAGAGCGAGCAGAGATGCGCCTCCCAGAAGGGCTCCGGTCGGCACTCCGCTGGGATCGAAGGGCATCAGACTCAGCTCGCTTCCTCCAGCACCCACGATGATGTTCCGGACGGCGAAGAAGACGAATGCGGCAGCGACAACGAGCTGAACGACGACGAGGATGACATTGACCTGGGCCGCGAGTTTGACTCCGACGACGTTGAGGATCGTGCAGATCACGATTGTCGAGATCACCCAGATCCACGACGGCACCTCTGGCAGGACAGCGCCCATGTAGATCGCAGCGAGGAGAGCGTTGAGCATCGGCAGCAGAAGGTAGTCGAGCGTAGCGGCCCACCCCACCATGAATCCCACGTGAGGATTGATCGTCTCCCGGGCGTAGGTGTATGCGGATCCGGCTCGCGGATAGTACTTCGACATCTTCGCGTAGCTCAGCGCAGTGACGACGACTGCGGCGAAGATGATGATGTATGCCAAGGGCACACGTCCGTCGGTCGTTTCGGCAACGATGCCGAAAGTGTCGAACACTGCCAAAGGGGCCATGTACGCGAGTCCGAGGAAGACGATGTGTCGCAGTCGCAGGCGTCTGCGCAGAGTGCGCGAACCATCGACTTCAGTTTCAGCACTCCTCTGGAGGTTGCTCTCGGTTGCGGCACTCGTCGAACGGTTCTTCTTTGAATCGGTTCGCATTGTCCTGCCTTCCAGATGATTCGATGGATGGATTTCCGTCAGTGGTGTTGGTGACCGGAGCAGCTCGCCGCCTGGCTCCGGGTCTTGGCGGCGACTTCGACGCGGAAGTCGGACGAGAGTGGGGCCATTGCGTCATGGACGATGGCGCCGCCGACGATCGTCAGGTCAGCCCGTTGTTCAAGGATTCCCGCCGCATCGAGAGAGTAGAGATCGGCAGACCAGGCGACGAGGTCCGCCTTCGCCCCGACCGTGATCACTCCGAGATTCTGCTCCTCATGCCAAGCCCAGGCGCCCTGCCGCGTGTAGCCTTCCAGCGCTCGATCGAGCGTGATGGCCTCGGCAGTCGTCCACGACGTCCTGCCGTCGAGACCTGCACGGGTGAGCGCAGAATAGATGCCGACCAACGGATCCATCTCCCCGACCTGCCAATCGCTCGAGAGCGCGACATGAGCACCGGATTCCATCAGCGACCGGACTCTCCAGGCGCGGTCCCATCTCGCCTCGCCGACATTCTCCATCCAGGTTCCCTCGATGAGATCGGGAGAGGCGTGGCGCGGCTGCATCGCTGCTGTCACCCCAAGAGACGCGAATCGAGACAGATCGTCGGGGTGGAGGCACTCGACGTGGACGATTCCGTGACGACGATCCTGTGTCGAATTGGCCACCGTGGCGGCTTCGATGGCGTCGAGCGCGAGCCGGACTCCTCCGTCACCAGTGGCATGAGTGTGCGTCTGGAAGCCGAGCCGGTCGAGCTCCGTGACGATCTTGCTCAGTTCGCCGATCGGTGCCGAGGGGTGTCCACGGTGGCCCGGCCGGTTGGCGTAGTCGTCCAGCATCCACGCGGTGTGCGGCTCGATGACATCATCGGCATAGAGCTTGACCGGCCCGAAGCGGAGACGGTCAGTTCGTGGGGCATCGTGGACTGCGGTTCTCAGGTCCTGGCGAAATTCCGGTGCGGCATCGACCGGGTGGAAGAGAGCGGCGATGACCCGCGACGAGAGCCTGTCCTCACTCAGTGCTCGTTCGAACAACCCGATCTCCGCAACAGGAACCTGCGGTTCGACGACGGTGGTGATGCCTGACCGTGTCGCCATCTCGAGGCTTCCGAGCAGCTTTCGGTACCGCCGATCGGGCGAGTACATGGGAATGTCGCGTTGCAGCGCTTCGAGTCCTGCGCTGGTCATCGCCGAGGTATAGAAGTCGGTGACCCAACCAGTTGGGCGCCCGTCGGATCCGAACTCGGGGTTTCCCCACGCGATGTCGCGCCCATCGCTGATTCCGAGCGCTGCCAATGCGGCGTCATTGAGCCATACTGAGTGCTGATCGTAGGTGGTGACGAAGATCGGTCGGTCCGTGAGGCCGGCAAGGTCGGCCGCGTTGGGTCGACGGTTCTCCACCACTGAGTAGACAGCGTTCTCGGCACACACCCACGACAGCTCCGGACGCTGCGATGCGAGTTCGCCAATTCGACGGCGAACCTCCGACAGCGTCTCCGCACCCTCAAGGCTGACGGCGTCCGGGTCGAACCCGAGCAGCAGGTGATTATGGCTGTCGATGATGCCCGGCGTGAGCAACCGCCCTTCGAGATGCCTGACCTCTCGCGCCTTCGGAGCCTCATCCGCTGCCCCGACGAATGCGATTCGACCACCGAGAATCCCGACGGCTTCCGCCCAGGGGAGATTCGGATCGAAGGTGCGGACTTTGGCGTCAGTGAGCAGAAGGTCAAGCATGTGCGGCCCCGTTTCGATGCATCGTTGCACGGTCAGTTCTATTCTTTGACGCTAGTGTCAAAGAATTGGTTCCAGGCTCACACCGCGGTCCGACGATGTCAAGAGCGGAACGCGATAGTCTCATTCCATGGCACGGACTAAGAACCAATCCCAACGGCGGGACGCGCTCATCTCAGCGACGCTGGAGACCGTCGGCGAGACTGGCCTGAGATCGGTCTCGCTGGCCGATGTGGCGCGGCGAGCCGGCCTGACACGGGGCGCGATCCTCTACTACTACGACGACCTCGATGCGCTGCTGCTCGAGACGCACCGCGCAGGCGTCGAACGGTTCTGCGATGCCAGAGAAGCTGTCATCGCTGAGCTCGATGATCCGCGTCGGCAGCTTTCCGCCGCGATCAGCGAAGGACTGCCGACCGGGCCTGACGACGCGCTCATGCGGCTTCTCTATGAGTTCGATGTCCTCGCGGGCACGTCAAGTGCCCACGACGAAATGGTCGAGCACATGTTCACCAGGCAACTCGACATCTATCGCAGGGTCCTCACTGCAGGCACCGATTCAGGAGACTTCTCCCCTGTCATCGGCATCGAGCAGCTCGCACTCAATCTCGTCGCACTGGAAGATGCCTACGGTTTGCACATCGTTGCGGGCAACTCCCTGCTCACTGTCGCGGACGCCGAAACAGCGATGCGGGCTGCAGCCACCGGACTCGGAGCGGCTCCCGCTTGACCTTCTCGCGTATGGAGAATCCGGACTGACGCAGGAACATCGCGGCTGAACTGGGCGCTGGAACGCGGTCGCAGTCACCGTTCCACTGTTGGAGCATCCGAACCGCTCCTGCCGGCTCGGGCTCGGTCCCGCAGCGCGACATACTCGGTGGGCCGATACCCGGTGACGCGGAGGAAGTCGGCGGTGAAGTGCGACTGATCGAACCAGCCCAGTCCCGTCGCGAGATCACCGAGCGAACCGTCCCAGCCGCGGTCGAGAGCGGCGACGGCGTCGATGACCCGTGAGCGCACGAGGATCCGCTTCACCCCGACCCCGCAGTGGTCGAGGAAGAGCCTCTGCAGGCTGCGTTCGCTCATCGCGACCGCCTCGGCGAGTGCTCGCAGGTTCGTCACCGCCCGATCGGACATGGCCGCCAGTGCCAGACGCACACGTTCGTACCCCGTCGTCATCTCCGGTGCCTGGGAGAGCAGCCAACGATCGAGCACCTCGGCGGCGGAATTGAGGTCATGCGGGACGGCGAGCTCCGCGTCGATCCCGGGGAACCACCGCTCCGCTGCGACGGTCGAGTCGCGGATATCGGCGGGCCGCCCGGTCGTGAACGCACGCATCCCGCCGAGGCGGAACTTCACCCCGACGACGCCTCCGACACCGGAGAGCTCTACGTCGAAGCGCGTGCGCGTCACCGGCCCCGTCACCCACAGTCCCGGGCCGGTGATGCCGGCTCGGCGCAGGTCGCCCCATTCGGCGGTGAGATTGACTGCGGGTTCGGACACCGTCGCCGCACGGTAGCGCTCCCCCGGCTCGAGGTCCCACCTCACCGACCAGTAGCGTTCGATCCACGGCTGCAACGCCTCGGCGGGATCGGCGACGCGGTAGCGCGCGTGATCGAGCAACTCACTGGGCCGGAGCACTCGACCGAGCATGTGCTCCGGCGGCCCGGGATCGGCGACACCGACGCCGGCCTCCGCACCTGGCGGGTTTTTCCTAGCGGCGACGTCGTCCATGACACAAGAATGGCAGACATGACCGACACACAGACAGACACAGCCTCCTCCGATTCTTCGACCTCACCGGTGGCCAGCCTCGCGATGGTCACCCTCGACGCTCCCGACGCCGCCGAGCTCGGGAAGTTCTGGACCGCTGTCCTCGGCTGGCCCATCGTCTACTCGGACGAGAACTACGCGATGCTCAAGGGACCGAGCCACGCCCTGGGCATCGGAACGATCCCCGACTACAAGCGACCGGACTGGCCCGACGACGGGCACAAGCAGTTCCACCTCGACCTCGCCGCCGACGACATCGAGACCGCCGTCGCCAGGTGCGTCGAACTCGGTGCCACCCGCGCCGAACCGCAGCCGGGCGAGACCTGGACGGTCCTCATCGACCCGGCCGGTCATCCCTTCTGCGTCACGGACGCGAAGAACTGGCAGTAGGTCGGAACTTCTCTGATCCGGGGCGGCCCGGGCGCTCTGCCCGACCCCCTCGGTCGGCGCGGGCTCAGTGCCCACGCGTCTGCTCGAGGAGATAGTCGCGCAGGTGCGGGATGACGATGCGAACGAGGCCGTGGGCGGGAGACTCGATGACGCCATGCGCAAGCAGCATCCGCCGGTAGTCGTTGGCCGTCTGCTTCTTCGCTCCGAGACGTTCGGCGATCTCCCCGGTGTGGGAGATCCGGTCGTCGGCGGCCATCGCGTTGAGATAGCGCCGGGCACCCGGGGTGAGGGCGGCCAGGGTGGGTTCGTAGATCTGTTGGATGAGGATCTCCTTGGCCTCGCCGATGATGGCCTCGACGTGGTCGGCGGTGATCACCTCGGCGTCGGCTGACTCCCGCCAAGCCAGGTCTCCGATGATCTGGACCATGTACGGATACCCGAGCGAGGCCTCGGTGCCGAGGGCGAGCGCCTGCGCGTCGAACCTCTTGCCCGACTCCTCGGCCGGCAGGCGGAGGGCGAGCGCCGTCTCGTCCGGGGTGAAGCTGCCGAGGTTGATCCGACTCGCGCGTCGGAGGAAGGTCGAGACCTCGTCGTTGACGATAGTGTCGATGCTCGCCGGCAGGCCCGCGGCGACGAACGCGAGCGGCGCCTCCTGCGACATAGCATAGGCGACGGCATCGGTGACGGCGCGGAACTCGTCGAGGTTCGAGCGGTGGACCTCGTCGA
The DNA here is from genome assembly GCF_012027885.1 of Brevibacterium sp. LS14. Lineage (NCBI taxonomy): Bacteria > Bacillati > Actinomycetota > Actinomycetes > Micrococcales > Brevibacteriaceae > Brevibacterium > Brevibacterium sp. LS14. Next base: position 69,862 of record NZ_SJXG01000035.1, on the reverse strand, counting down.
GGGAGATGACGAGCCCCGTGCCGTGCGCGTCGAGGAGTTCGAGCACCTTCATCAGGTGGTGCCGGAAGTCCGGCTGCAGGGCGCTCGTCGTCTCGGTCCGAGTAGTCAGTCCCCCGGCCCCTGCCGGCAGGGTGATGCCGACGACCTTGGACTTCGTCGTCTCATGGGCATCGTGCGCCTCGAGCGCCTCAGGCAGCCTCGCCCTGGTGAGCCTGCCGACGAATCCGGGCGAGGCCTGTTCGCGCACCGTGAGCCACTGCCGCGACTCGGCGACGTCCTCGAAGATGTTGAGCAGCACCGTCTTGCCGACTCCGCGCTGACCGGTGACGAACACGGTCCGTCCCGCTCCCCCACGCTGGTCGAGCGCCCTGGCGAATGCGTTGACCTCAGCTTGGCGTCCGACGGCGACGGGCGGCGTCGTCCCGAACCCCGGCCGGTAGGGTGATTCGCCGCTGCTCGCCGAGGCGGGAGGGATGGTGATCGTCATGACTGACCTGCTCATCGTCGGGAGTTCGTGACCGCACTCCGTATTTTACCGTATTTACCGTATTTGGCGTATGAACCCGTGCGAACACTTGTCGCTCCCCTTGAGCCCCGCCTCGGCGACGATTTCGGCGGCAGGACAGCCATCGACGCGGTGAACCGACAAAAACGCGGTGTGCTAACCGCGTTTTTGTCGGTTCACCGCGTCGGTGCCGAGAGGCCCGCCCGCCGCCCGCCGTTCTCACTCGACGATGAAGTCTCGGTCGTGGAGGCCCGTCGCGCTGCCGGGGATCGCGGGCCTGCGGTCGGAGATCTGCACGGTGCCGTCCTTGTCGATGGCCCGCACAGTCACCGTGTGGCTGCCGGGTGCGACGTCGGTGAAGACGTGCCGCCACTGCCGCCACGTGTCGACGCTCAGATCTTCGCTCAGATCGGCCGTCTGCCAGTCGCCGTTGTCGAGGCGCACCTGGACCTGCCCGATCCCGGTGTGCTGGGCCCAGGCCATGCCGGCGGTGACGACCTGCCCATTGCCCGCCGGCACCCGGGCACCTGCCCGCGGCACGTCGACCCGGGAGGCGACGAGCACCGGTCCGTGGGTCGACCAGCCCCGGGTCGTCCAGTACGCCTGTTTGTCGGCGAACCGGGTGACCTCGAGACTCGTCACCCATTTCGTCGCCGAGACGAACCCGTAGAGGCCGGGGACGACGAGGCGCGCGGGATATCCGTGGTCGCGGGGCAGCGGCTTTCCGTTCATCCCCACGGCGAGCAGGGCGGCGCGGTCGTCGGTGAGGACTTCGAGCGGCGTCGAGGCGGTGAAGCCGTCGTCGGAGCCCGAGAGCACCATGTCGGCTCCCTGCTTCGGCCGGGCCCGGGCGAGCAGCTCGCGCAGCGGATAGCCGAGCCACTTCGCGTTTCCGATGAGGTCCCCGCCGACCTCGTTCGACACGCAGGTGATCGTCAAGTAGTGCTCCTCGAGGGGCAACGCGAGCAGCTCCTCCATCGTCACCGTCACTTCGCGTTCGACCATGCCGTGGATGCGCAGCGACCACGTTCCCGCATCGACGGCGGGTGGGACGAGCGCGGTGTCGATCCGGTAGAAGTCCGCGTTGGGTGTGACGATCGGGGCGAGATCGTCGATCTCGAGGTCCGCTCCCGCGGGGATGGGTGGCGCCGAGGCGGCCGGTCGTGGCAGCACCAGGTTCGCCACCGTACCTGCCGCGTTCCGCGCGAGGACCGCTGCGGACTGTCCGGCCGCGATCGCCGCGACCCCGATCGCGCTCAGCCCCGCGGCAATGCCGAGGAACAGCCGCCGGTCGGGACCGTCGGCCGTCTCCGCCTGTTCGACGGCCCCCGAACGATCGGCTGTGTCCGTACGCTCGACGGTCTCCGCGGGCCCACCGGTCTTCGCGGATGCCGGGACCACGGCGGGAGGCGCAGAAACCCGTTCGGTGCGGTGGTCCGCCCTGCCGAGGCGGAGCAACCCGAGATACGTCGCACAGCCGAGACCGATCCCGACGAGCGCAGGCAGCGCGCCGACCAGCGTCCCTCCGGTGGTGAGCTGCAGGACGACCGGCAGGGCTCCGAACCCGATGAGGAGGATGAGGGAGAGGCTGCGATGGTGCGCGCCGAGCCACCCGATGAGACCGCCGATGAGGACGCCGACGACGGCGATGGTGATGACGAGGGCGAGTTTGTCACCCGTCCCGAAGAGCGCGATGGCCGCTTTGATGAGGGCTGTGGGCACGAGCGGGATGACCGTCTGCCCGAGGACGAGCAGCGGCGCCGAGGTGAGCGAGAGGATCCCGGCGAGGAATTCCGAGGAGCCGAAGTAGGTCAGCGCGGCGACCGCTCCGGCCAGCGCGAAGACGAAGGGTCGGCGATCGGTCATGGCCTACGCCAGTCTCCGGCGCAGGTCCACTGCGGCGTCGAGGAGGCGGCCGAGCAGCTGTTCGCGCGATGCGGAATCGAGCATCTCTGCCCGACGTCTGCCGGTCTCGATGAGGACGACGACCTGGTCGGCGAGACTCTGGTCTCCGAGATCGGGAACCGCGCGACCATTCGAGCCGATCGCTGAGAACTCGGCGAGCGCCGCGGCGATGGAGTCCCGACGCGACGTCGTCGACCCCTCCCCTGCCTCGGCGAGCTGGGCGGAGGTGAGCCCGATGATGCGCACACGCAGACGGCGGACCTCGGTGTCGAGGTCCGCCGTCTGCGAGTTCATGGCTCAATCATAGGCGCCGCAGGCACTGCGACGCCCCTGCGTCAGTTCCTGAAGTAGGAGATGAGGCGCAGGATCTCGATGTAGAGCCAGATGAGGGTGGTCATGAGGGAGAACGCGCACAGCCACGAGTACTTCTCGGGGATGCGCTGCTTGACGCCCTCTTCGACCATCTGGAAGTCGGCGATGAGGGTCATCGCGGCGAGGATCGTCGCGAAGATGCCGATGATGACGCCGAGCGGCATCGTCATGCCCATGATGTTGATCTCGATGGCGCGGGCGCCGCCGGTGCCGGTGAACATCGCGACACCGAAGTTGATGAGCGAGAAGATCGCGTAGCCGCCGACGGCGATCATCATGAACTTCATCATCTTCGAGCCGTAGCGCACGCCCTTGAACTTGAAGAGGGCGAGCATGACGCCGAAGACGCAGAGGGTCGCGAGCACCGCCTGGAGGACGATGCCGGAGAACTGGGTCTCGAAGATCATCGAGATGCCGCCGAGGAAGACTCCCTGGAACGCGGCGTAGCCGATGATGAGGCCCTTGTTGGGTTCCCGCTTGAATGCGTTGACGAGGCCGAGGACGAGGCCGATGAGCATCGCCGGGAAGGCGAGCACGGGCACGAACCAACCGAGGACGGCGCCGGCGAGGAGGATGGCGAAGAGGACGCCCGTCTTCATCATGACGTCGTCGTAGGTCATCGCCCGGTCGTCGACGGGGCGGCCGGTGTTGCGGTTCTCCGCTGCCGGCTGGTTGAAGAGGTCGTTGAGCTGCTGGTCGGTCATGACGGGCTGCTGGTTGCGTCCCGCCTGGACGCCTTCTCTGATGGTGCGGTCCATCATGGGGTTACTCACGGTCGAGATCCTTTCGATCTGAGTATGCGGGTCGCGCAGACCGGTCGTCGCGCGAATCGAACATCACGCTCAAGTCTAGCCGTCACACCTGGATGGCAACTGTGACCGCAGGGTCGGGCGACAGAGCGTTGTGTGATTGTAACGCTGGGCGATTCGGCCGTATTCCTCACCTTCGCCCTCTGCGGGAGACGTCAGTTCATCTGGTAGTGCATGGCCGCACCGGGTCCCCATGGGAGGCCGGTGAACCACCAGAGGAAGAAGAGCAGGCCCCAGAAGAGGAACATCGTGAACGAGAGCGGGATCGTGAACGACAGGAGCGTGCCGATGCCGGCGTCGCGCTTGTAGCGCTGGATGAAGCCGAGGACGACGACGAAGTAGGGCGACATCGGGGAGATGATGTTCGTCGTCGAATCGCCGATCCGGTAGAGCGCCTGCGTCGTCTCCGGGGAGATCGACAGGAGCATGAACATCGGGACGAGGACGGGGGCCATGAGCGTCCACAGACCGGAGCCGGAGGTGAGGAAGAGAGCGCCGAGGGCGACGAGGAGCCACCCACCGAGGAGGATGACGAACGTCGAGGTGTCGAGCGAGCCGAAGAAGTCCGCCCCGCGGATCGCGAGGATCTCGCCGAGGCTCGACATCTTGAACAGGGCGAGGAACTGGCTGGCGGCGAAGAAGAGGACGATGACGGGGACGAAGGGCAGCAGGCCCTTGCCCATCATCTCCGGGATCTCGGTGATCTTCGTGATCGAACCGGTCGCGTAGCCGTAGACGATGCCGACGATGAAGAAGCCGAAGCCGATGATCGCGGCGATGCCTGCCATGAGCCCGGATTCGGGTCCGAAGCCGCCTGCCTCGTCGCGGAGGAACGAATCGGCGGGCAGGGCGAGGAAGAAGAGGATCGCGGCGCAGACGACGATGGTGATGACGGCGAAGAGCACACCGCGCTTCTCCTTCGCGTCGAGGGCCATCTTGACGTCGAAGGCCTCCGGATCGTCCTCATCGAGGGGGTCGAGCTCCATCGCGTCGGCGCGCTTGGACAGGAGGAGCTCGGTGACCAGGGTGATCGCCCCGGCGACGACGAACATCGAGATGAAGTTGAAGTAGAAGTTCGCGACCGGGCTGACGACGTACTCGGGGTCGATGATCTGCGCCGCCGAGGTGGAGAGACCGCCGAGCACGGTGTCCATGGCATTGACCATCGGGGCCGCGGAGTACCCGCCGGAGGTCGCGGCATAGGCGACGATGCAGCCGAGCATCGGGTTGCGGCCCACGGCGCGGAAGGCGAGCCCGCCGAGCGGGATCATGATCATGTACGAGGCGTCGGAGGCGATCGACGAGGCGGTGCCGGCCAGGGCGACGATGAAGGTGATCCACCTCGGCGAGGCGCCGGCGATGGTGCCGCGAAGCATCGCCGGGATGAGACCGGACTGCTCGGCGACGGCGACGCCGAGGAGGACGATGATGACGAGACCCAGCGGTGGGAAGGTGACGAAGTTCATCACCGCTCCCCCGACGATCTCGCGCAGGGATTCCGTGGTGAAGAGGTTCGTCACGGTCACCGTCTCCCCGGTGGCCGGGTTGACCGCGTTCAGCCCGGTCGCGGAGAAGATCGCGGAGAGGATCATGACGATGACGGCGAGCGAGAGGAAGAGCCAGAACGGGTGCGGCAGCTTGTTGCCGGCCTTCTCGATGACGACGAGGACCTTCATCAGCCAGCTGAGGCGGTCAGGGCTGCCGGCTGCCTTTCCGGTGTCGGCGGTGGTGGTCGACATGGGGTGCTCCTCGGTCGGTCGGCGGTGCTCGGCGCGGGTGCGCACGGTCGGTCACCGTGATCGGCGGCCGGTCGGCCACGTGATCGCGGTCACTGAGAAAGATACCAGCCCACCGACAGCTTCCGTTGTTCCCACCGGGTCTCGCATGGCGGGTGGACGGGGCTGAGACGACGAAGCCGGCCACACCCGTGGTGTGACCGGCTTCGGCCTCGCGCCCCGTCCTTCGGGGGCTGCGGTCAGCGTTCGATGTCGCCGCGGATGAACGCTTCGACCGCCTCGTGGGCGGCATCGTCGTTCTTCTGCTCGGGCGGGGACTTCATGAAGTAGGAGGAGGCGGAGATGAGCGCTCCGCCGATGCCGCGATCGAGGCCGATCTTCGCCGCACGCACTGCGTCGATGATGACGCCCGCCGAGTTCGGCGAATCCCACACCTCGAGCTTGTACTCGAGCGAGACGGGGGCATCGCCGAAGTTGCGGCCCTCGAGGCGGACGAACGCCCACTTGCGGTCGTCGAGCCATTCGACGTAGTCGCTCGGTCCGATGTGGACGTCGCGGGCTGAGAGCTCGGCGCCGGTGTTCGAGGTCACGGCCTGGGTCTTCGAGATCTTCTTCGACTCGAGGCGCTGGCGCTCGAGCATGTTCTTGAAGTCCATGTTGCCGCCGACGTTGAGCTGGTAGGTGCGGTCGAGGACGACGCCCCGGTCCTCGAAGAGCTTCGCCATCACCCGGTGGGTGATCGTCGCACCGATCTGGGACTTGATGTCATCGCCGACGATGGGCACGCCCGCGGCCTGGAACTTCTCGTCCCACTCCTTCGTCCCGGCGATGAAGACGGGGAGAGCGTTGACGAAGGCGACCTTCGCGTCGATCGCGGCCTGCGCGTAGTACTCGGTGGCCTCCTGCGAACCGACGGGCAGGTAGCAGACGAGGACGTCGGCCTCTGCGTCACGCAGCGCCTGCGCCACGTCGACGGGCTCGGAGTCGGATTCGACGATGGTCTCACGATAGTACTGGCCGAGACCGTCGAGGGTGGGACCACGCTGGACGGACACACCGGTCGGGGGAACCTCGGCGAGGGTGATGGTGTTGTTCTCACTGGCCGTGATCGCCTCAGCGATGTCGGCGCCGACCTTCTTGCCGTCGACGTCGAAGGCCGCGACGAATTCGATGTCACCGACGTGATAGTCCCCGAATTCCACGTGCATGAGCCCGGGCACCTTCGTCCCCGGGGCCGCATCGCGGTAGTACTCCACACCCTGGATCAGGGACGAGGCACAGTTGCCGAGACCGGCAATGGCGACTCGAATCTTCTTCGTTCCCACGAATTCTCCTTCAGTCCTCTCGGGTCTCCCCGGGTGCCGGGTGAGCCCGGCGGTGTCCGCGTGCGCGCGGACTCGATTGTCAATCTTAGTGACTTCGTCAAAACCGCGGAGTCGGCGTCCGCGGTCCTCGATCAGCTGACGACGAGCGGTTCGAGGACGAGGTCGGGATGGTTCTTCTCCACGCCCTGGAGGCGCCAGCGATCGGAGAACAGGGCGAGGAGTTCGCCGTCGGAGCGGCTGAGCACCTCGACGTTGCGTTCGCGGGCGAGCGTCGGCACGCATTCGGGTGTCGTGCGCCGGGCGAGGGAGAAGTTGAGTCGTTCGAGCGAGCAGGGGGCGTTGAACTCGTTCGTCATCCGGTCCTCGGCGACTTCGAACTGCATCGGTCCGACCGCGCCGAGCACAGGTGCCTGGTCACCGCGCAGGTCCGAGCGCAGGACCTGGATAACGCCTTCGTGGTCGAGCTGTTCGATGCCGCGGCGGAACTGCTTGTACTTCGAGGAGTCCTTCGCGCGGATGACCATGAAGTGCTCGGGCGAGAACGTCGGGATCCCGGGGAACTCGACCTTCTTGTCCAGGTAGAGGGAGTCGCCGACGCGCAGGGCGCTCGCGTTGACGAGGCCGACGACATCACCGGGGAAGGCTTCGTCGACGACGTCGCGGTCGCGGCCGAAGACCTGCTGGGCGTACTTCGTCGCGAACGGCTTGCCCGTGGCCGAATGGGTGAGCACGCTGCCGCGTTCGAAGACACCGGAGCACACGCGGATGTAGGCGAGGCGGTCACGGTGGTTCGAATCCATGCCGGCTTGGACCTTGAAGACGAATCCGGAGAACGGAGCGGCGACGTCGCGCGGGGCGCTCTCCTTGTCCTCGCGCGCCTCGGCGGCGGGGGCGAGGTCGACAAGGGTGTCGAGCAGCTTGTGGATGCCGAAGTTGAGCACCGCCGAGGCGAACATCACCGGGGTCGACTTCCCCGCGAGGAACGTCTCCTGGTCGTGGTTCTGATCCTCCATGTCGAGAAGCTCGGATTCGTCGACGGCCGTCGTCCACGCCTCCCCCTCGAGCTCGGCTGCGGCCTCGGGGGCGAAGGTCTCCTCGCCGGCGATCGTCGCGCCGCCGTCGGTGCGGGTGTACTTCGTGTACTCGCCGGTGATCCGGTCGAGGACGCCGCGGAAGTCACCGGACTGTCCGACGGGCCACGTGATCGGGGTGGGAAGGAGGCCGGTGCGCTGCTGGACCTCGTCCATGAGGGCGAGCGCATCGAGTCCGGGACGATCCCACTTGTTGACGACGGTGATGATCGGGATGTTCCGGTGGGCGCAGACTTCGAAGAGCTTCATCGTCTGCGACTCGAGGCCTTTGGCGGCGTCGATGAGCATGACGGCGCAGTCGACGGCGGAGAGCACACGGTAGGTGTCCTCGGAGAAGTCGGCGTGGCCGGGGGTGTCGACGAGGTTGAAGACGGCATCGCGGTACTCGAACTGGAGGGCCGCCGAGGAGATCGAGATCCCGCGGTCCTGCTCCATCTGCATCCAGTCGGAGACGGTGGCGCGGCGGCCGGCCTTTCCGTGGGTGGCGCCGGCCTGACCGATCGCCCGCGCGTGGAGGGCGAGCGCCTCGGTGGTCGTCGATTTGCCCGCGTCGGGGTGGGAGATGACGGCGAACGTGCGGCGGCGTGCCGCCTGCGTCCGGATCTCTTTGTCGGAATATCGGCCAGAAGTCACCAAAATATCCTACCGCCGATCGCCCGCCGAGTCCCTGTCCGATCAGTCACAGTGGCGCCGAGGCAGCGGCGGCGTCGGCGGAGCTCACCGCGGAAACCCCTATGCTCGGTCTGCTTCCAGCGAGTTGCCGAACTGGGTGTCTATGCTGAGTGTCGATGACTGAGGAATACGTTGACTACGCCGGCCGGTCGGAACCGAAGGAGCGGTGGCTCAAAGCCCTGCCGCTCATCATCGCAGGGGTCCTCGGAGTGCCGCTGCTCGGCATGGCGATCCTCTTCTCCCTGTCGATCGCCCAGATCACGAAGTACGTCTTCGACCTCGGGACATCGGGATGGGAGGCTGCCGGACTCGTCCTGCTCAGCCTCTCCGGCGCATTCTGCGTCATCGTTTACCTCGTCTGCCTCTTCGTCGGTTCGCGGCGACGGACGTGGCGGTGGCGCATCTGGTGGGCGGCGGGCGCCTTGGTCTCCGCCGGTGCCCTCCCCCTCTGGTGGCTCTTCGGCGGGTTCTTCACCGGCGCCTCACTCTAGAACGTCCTTCCCGGAGCTTCGCCCCCGCCCCGCAGCGGCCTACAGCTGCGCGAGCGCCTTCGCGATCCGCTTCTCCGAGACCGGGTGCGTGGTGCCGAGCGAGTTCGCATAGAGGCTGACTCGCAGCTCCTCGAGCTTGACGAGGACGTCGCGCCAGGGGCTCGGCACAGAGACGAGCCACCGGTCCCACGCCGCCTGCCCCAGTCCGGGGAAGCGGTTGGCGATCTTCTTCGCCACCGCCTCGGCGCTCCCGGTGACCCGATCCATGAGCTGACGGTCACGCATCGGCGAATCGACCATCGCCCCGATCCGCACCTTCTCCGCCTCCACCCACTTCGGCAGCGCTGCCACCATCTGCGGGGTCATCGCCGCGATCGCCGCCGCACTCACCCGCGAAGCCGCCCAGGCCTGGACGTCAGCGAGGTTGGACAGGATCGCCAGCGACGAAGAGTTCGAGACCAATCTGTCCAACTCCGTCGCTCGCCGCAGCGCCGTGATGAGGGAGGGCAGGAGCTTCGTCGTCGCTTCGATGAGCTGCGCATTCACCGCCGTCTCGAGCCGAGCGAACTCCGCCTCGCCACCGACCCACGAGGACTCCGTGGGCCCGATCTCGGATTCGACGATTCCGCGCACCCCTGATCGGATGAGGGCGGTGAGCAGTTCGTCCGAGCGCTTCTGATGCCCGGCGAGGACGAGCTTCTCCTCCGTCGTCAGGCCGTCCTGCAGGTACTTCAGCGTCTCTCCTGTGCGCAGGGCGAGCAGCGTGATGACCGCTTCCCTGCTCGCGATCCGCGCTTGCAGGGCCGTGTCGAAGGCGACGAGGTCGGCGCTGTCTCCGCGGTCGGCGAGTCCGGGCACGACCCCCGCCTCGGCGGCATCAGGATCGGGCAGGTCGCCGACGCTCCACCCTGTCAGGCCCCGCTTCTCCGCGAACGGCGACGCCTTGGCTCGGGCCTTCCTCACAGCCGGTTTCGCCTGCGTCGTCAGGGCGCTGAGGTCGTCGCCGAGCCCGACGGTCGTCGTCCCGTCGACGAGGCGGAAGCGGATGCGCAGATGGGCGGGGATCCGGTCGCGGTCGAAGTCATCGGCGCTCACGGTGATCGGAACGAGGTCCTGCAGTCCTCCCCCGCCGGCGCGTTCGCTCAGATGCGCGGCGAGGACCTCGGGCAGGCTGCCCTGATACGGCGTGAGCGAGGGCAGGATGTCGCGGGCGACGTCGGGCGCGGGCACGAAGTAGCGCCGCTTGGCCTTCGGCAGCGACCGGATGTAGGCGGCGACGAGCTCTTCGCGCAGCCCCGGAACCTGCCAGCTGAACTCGTCGGGGTCGACGACGGGCACAGCGCTCGCCGGGATCTCGACGGTCACCCCGTCCTCACTCGAGCCGGGATCGAACGAGTATCGCAGCTTCGCCGTCGTCCCGTCCGCGAGCTCCCATTCCATCGGGTAGTCCTCGGCCACCGAAGCGGTCAGTGACTCGCTGTCGTCGCTGAGCAGCACCGAGGTCGTGAGGTCGAGCAGGTGCGCATCGCGGCGCTTCTGACCCTTCCACCACGAGCGGAGGTCGGCCGCCGAGGTGATCGTGGCGGGAATGCGCTCATCGAAGAACTCGAAGAGGGCATCGTCCTGGTCGAGCACACGACGGTTGCGGGTACGCGAGGCGAGCTCCTCGGCCTCCTCGATGACGGCAGCGTTGTGGTCTTCGAACCCGAACCTCTCGCGCCAGTCGCCGTCGATGAGTCCCTTGCGGATGACCATGTCCCTGGCCGCTGCGGCGTCGATCGTCCCGTACGCGACCCGACGGTCGCTGATGAGCGTGACCCCGTAGAGCGCGATCTTCTCGTAGACCATCGCCGATCCGGCCTTCGTCGACCAGTGCGGGTCCGAGTGCTGACGGCTCACGAGGTCCCCGGCGGCCTCGACGACCCAATCGGGTTCGATCGCGGCGACCGTGCGCGCCCACAGGCGGGAGGTCTCGACGAGTTCGGCGGCCATGACGAAGTCCGGGTTGACCTTGAACAGGCCCGATCCGGGGAAGATCGCGAACCGCGTGCCCCTGGCCCCCTGGTAGTCCCCCAGCCGTTCCGACCGGGACCCGATCATCGAGAGCAGACCGGTGAGGAGAGCGCGGTGGATGGCCACGGCCGTCGGGTCGAGCTTCATCGCCGCGGCATCGGCACCGCGTCCGCCCTCGACCCCGCCGCGTGCCTTCTTCGCCTGCTTCTTCGCCGCCGTGAGCTCGGCGAACCCGATCTTTCCCTGCGCTGTCCGGGCGGTCGATCCCTGCCTCGCCGAGGCGGTCCCTCCCCGGTGTCCGCGCGTATCCTCGGTCTCCCGGCCCCCGCCTCGGCGGGAGTCTGCTGAGACCTCCCCGTCGGAGTCGGCTCCGTCGGCACGTCGGCCCCCACCGGCACGACTGTCATCGGCTGCGTGCTGGCGCCAGCTCGGACGCTCGACGCGGATGCCCGCCGAACCGAGCAGCGACCGGAGCTGACCGACGAGGTCTTGCCATTCGCGGATGCGGACGAAGTTGAGGAACTCGGCCTTGCACTGACGGCGGAACTTCGACGACGACATCGCCGCCTGCGAGTCCTCGAGGTAGTTCCACAGGTTGAGATAGGAGAGGAAGTCGCTGCCGCGGTGGACGAAACGGGCGTGCTTCTCATCGGCGGCAGCCCGCACCTCGGCGGGACGTTCACGCGGATCCTGGATGGAGAGAGCCGCGACGATGACGAGGACCTCTCCCCCGACACCCGCCTCGGCGCCGGCGATGACCATGCGTGCGAGCCTCGGGTCGATGGGCAGGACCGAGAGCTTCCGGCCGGTGGGGGTGACCCTAATCGTGCCCGACTTCTCGGTCTCGAGGGCACCGAGTTCGGTGAGCAGTGTGCGCCCGTCGCGGACGGCCTTGGCATCGGGCGGAGTGAGGAACGGGAAGCCGAGGATCTCCTCGTCGCTCGAGGCGAATCCGAGGTCGGCCATCTGGAGGATGACGCTGGCGAGGTTGGTGCGCAGGATCTCCGGGTCGGTGAACTCGGGACGGGATGCGAAGTCGGCCTCCGAGTAGAGGCGGATGCAGATGCCCTCGCTCGTTCTGCCCGACCGTCCCTTGCGCTGGTTCGCGCTCGCCTGCGAGATCCGCTCGATCGGCAGACGCTGCACGCGGGTGCGGTTCGAATAGCGCGAGATCCGGGCGGTGCCGACGTCGACGACGTACTTGATGCCGGGCACGGTCAGGGAGGTCTCGGCGACGTTCGTGGCGAGCACGATGCGCGGCCTGGTGTGCGGCTTGAACACCTTCTGCTGCTCGCCGGCGGAGAGCCGGGCGAAGAGCGGGATGACCTCCCAGTCGCGCAGTCGCTGCGATTTACGCAGGTGCGCCTCGAGCGCGTCGGCGGTGTCGCGGATCTCCCGTTCCCCGGAGAGGAAGACGAGGATGTCACCGGGATCCTCGGCGCTGAGCTCGTCGACGGCTGAGATGATGCCCTCGATCTGGTCCTCGGCCCCGGCCTCATAGTCCCCGGATTCGCCGGGACCGTCGACGTCGTCGTCGGCGGTCTCGTCGGTCAGGGGCCGGTAGCGGACCTCGACGGGGTAGGTCCGGCCTTCGACTTCGATGATCGGGGCATCGTCGAAGTGGGCGGCGAAGGACTCGGGGTCGATCGTCGCCGAGGTGATGATGATCTTGAGGTCGGGCCGCTTCCTCCGCACCTCCTTGAGGTAGCCGAGGAGGAAGTCGATGTTGAGGCTGCGTTCGTGGGCCTCGTCGATGATGATGACCTCATAGTCGCGCAGGAGCTTGTCCCGCGAGAGCTCGGAGAGGAGGATTCCGTCGGTCATCACCTTGACGCGGGTCTCGTCGGCGACCTGCGCCGTGAAGCGGACCTGATAGCCGACCGTGCCGCCGAGGTCTTCGCCGAGTTCGTCGGCGATGCGTTCGGCGACGGTGCGTGCGGCGATGCGCCGTGGCTGCGTGTGTCCGATCATCCCCTCGACGCCGAGGCCGAGCTCGAGGCAGATCTTCGGCAGCTGCGTCGTCTTGCCCGAACCGGTCTCACCGGCGATGATGACGACCTGGTTGTCGCGGATCGCCTCGGCGATCTCATCCTTAGCCGCACTGACTGGCAGCTCCGGCGGGTAGGTGACGGTGACGGGGTGGGCCGCGCGGGCCTCGCGCAGGCGCGCGCGGCGCTCACGGTGCTCAGCGCCGGTGCGACCCCGTCCGCGGCCGCGCTTCTTCGGCCCGCCGCGGCGGGATCCGCCCCTGCCCCGGGGCGGGGTCCGCTCACCGTGCGCGCGCTCACCGGATCGGGAGGGGATCTGCTGCCTGGGCGCTTCCGAGTTCTCGTCTGCCATCTCACCTCCCAGTTTATCGTCCGCCCGGCACGCCTCGGCGCGGCCGGTGACCGCACCCGTCAGCGGGTGCCGTCTGCGAGGGCGGTGAGCTTCGCTGTGTAGGCGGCCCAGTCGTGGCTCTGCGGCAGGTTCGGTTTGGCCTCACCCAACCCCGCCTTCCCATCAATGCCCTCACGGACGATGTCGACCTGCCCGAGGTGTCGGGTGACGTCGACGAGGAGATGGACGACGATCTGGCCCAGCGTCACGCTCGCCGTCACCATCGGCCAATGCGGGACCGTTCCGACCGCGTTGAGAGGAAGCTCCCGGATCGTCTCATCGCCGAAGGCGCGCACCCGCCGGTAGAAGCCGAGGACGTCCTCCGTGGTCTCGTCGGCCGTCGCATACCAGTCGGCCTGCGGGTCGGCGGCGATCTGCGCAGCGGTGATGAGTTCGTCGGGATGCGGCCAGGGACGGGAGAAGGTCTCGCCGAGGTAGGTGTACTCGGTCTGGGCGATGTGCTTGACCGCGCCGAGGAGGTTGAACCCCGTCGGAGTCCGCGGCAGCCGCAGCTCCCGATCGCTCAGTCCCTCGAGCTTCCACAGGAGGTTCTCCTGTGTCCGATGGAGCGCAGCGCGGAGATGGTCCTTGAGAACGTCGTCGTCGCCCATGGTCTCAGTGTGCCTCACATCCTCCGCAGTGTCTCAGCTCCACAGGGGTGTCTCAGCTCCACTGCGGTGTCTCAGCTCCACAGGGGTGAGAGTGCGTCGATGAGCTGCTGGATGCCGAGGATGAGGAAGAGCAGGGCCGTGATGCCGAGGGCGATGTTCGTGTGCCACTTGTTCGCCCATTCCTTGGGCACCCGCCTGCCGTTGAGCAGCCCGAGGAGGGTGAGAGCGAGGAAGGGCATGAACAGCGCGCCGAGCACCCCGTAGGCGAGGATGAGCCCGATCGGCTTGCCGAGGAGGAAGAGGAGCATCGGCGGGAACGTCAGCCACAGGAGGTAGAACTTGAAGTACCTGCCCCCGGTGAGGGTGTCGGGGTGACCGGCCGGCTTCTTGCGCATGTGCCCCCAGAAGTCGGCGAACATGAGCGAGACGCCGTTCCACACACCGATGATCGAGGAGAACGAGGCAGCCCAGAACCCGATGAGGAATCCGACGCCGACGACGTCGCCGTAGCGGGCCTTGAGGACATCGGTGAGGTCGAGGAGCCCTTCGTCCCCGGCCGAGAGCGAGACGCCCGCCGCCCGGACCACCTCGGCACCGACGATGAGCATCGCGATGACGAAGATGCCGGTCATGACATAGGCCATCGTGTTGTCGATGCGCATCACCCGCATCCACTTCGGCGTGATCCATCCCTTCTCCCGCAGCCAGTATCCGTAGGCGGCCAGAGTGATCGTGCCGCCGACGCCGCCGGCGAGCGCGAGCGTGTAGACGACTCCCCCGTCGGGGATGAGCGGGATGAGTCCTCTGAGGAGTTCGGGGATGTTCGGGGCGGCGATGATCGCCAGTCCGACGACGGTGACGAACATGATGCCCACGAGCACCGCGGTGATCCGCTCGAAGACCGTGTACCTGCCCAGCCACACCATGGTGAAGCCGGCGAGTCCCATGACGATCGCCCACACCGTCAGCGGCACCATGGGGAAGAGCGCGGCCAAGGGCAGGGCGGCCGAGCTCATCGCGGTCGCCCCGTAGACGAAGCCCCAGATGATGATGTAGGGCCCGAAGTACCACGTCGTCCACCGACCGAGGCTCCGCCAGCCCTCGAAGATCGTCTTGCCCGTCGCCAGGGTGTAGCGGCCCGCGCCCTCGACGAGGACGATCTTGAGGATGACGCCGACGATGACGGCCCAGAGCAGCGCGTACCCGAAACGGCTGCCGGCGACGAGTGTGGCGACCATGTCCGCGGCACCGACACCGGTGGCGGCGACGACGAGTCCGGGACCGATGATCTTCCATTTCGGCTTGCCCTCGGCCTCGCCGAGGCGATCGGCACCGGAATCCCCACCGGTGGTGGGAGGCTGGCTCGCTCCGTCAGTCATGCGTCTCCTTCGTCGACATCGACCCACACGGGTCTGGAGACATGCTACGACAGGGTGTGTCGGCCACCACACGGCACCCCGGATCGCGGACAGCGCAGGGCGGCGGGGTCCTTGGGACCGGCACAGGCCGAAGGGCACGGGCCGGGCGGGAAACATCAGAACAGGGTGGGCTGAGGCGTCCTCCTCTCCCGCTCCGGCTGCGGGGACGGTCGCCTCGGCGGGGCGGCTGCGGCCTCGAGTTCGATCCACCGGCAGATGATGGCGACGACGTCGGCCTGCTCCGCCTCGGTGAGGGCATGTCCGGCGGCGATGCCGTGGCTGTTCTGCAGGCACGTGCGACAGCACGTCGCCGTCGCATGCTGGGCGAGGAAGACCGGGTGTCCCTTCCACGGTGTCTGCTTGCCGTCCTTCGGCGGGTGGGCCGGCGCCAGACGGGTGGCGATGAAGTCCTCGGCGTGCGCTCGCACGGTCTCCGGTGCCCGGTCGAGGACATAGTCGAGCTCGGCCCCGCGGAGGTGGAAACGCGATCGGAACGGCGCCCGGGTGATGCGCCTGATCCGCTGGTCCAGCTGGTGATCGTCCATGATGGTGCCACCGTATCCGGCGGCCCTGACACAGCCTTCGCCCCGAGCCTGCGCCGCCGATGTCCCGGCGCCGCACCGCGCTCATCCCGGACGTCGCCCCCGGTCGGCGAGCCTGCGCGTGTATCCTCGGAACGTGGAATCCGATGATGCACGCGGCCGACTCGCCCGTCGGATGTTTCCCGACGGGGAGGATCCCGACCCCCGCTTCACCCTGGCGAACGAACGCACGTTCCTGTCCTGGATCCGCACGGCGCTGGCCTTCATCGGCGGCGGCATCGCCGTCGAGGCCTTCACCGGGGAGATCTTCTCCCCGGGCCTGCGGGCGACGCTGTCGATCGTGCTCATGGCCATCGGCTTCGTCCTCGCCGCCGGAGCGGCCTTCCGGTGGTACCGGATCGAAGCGGCGATGCGCCGCAAGCAGTCGCTGCCGCTGCCGCTCATCATCCCCATCGTCAGCCTCGCCTCGGCACTGGGAGCGGGACTGCTCGTCCTCGTCTTCGCCGGAGTGCTGTGAGCGCGCCCAGGCTGGCCCCGCACGAGGACCCCGGCCTGCAGCCGGAGCGCACGACCCAGTCGTGGCTGCGCACGAGTCTGACGATGACGGTCGTCAGCCTCCTCTTCATCCGCTGGATCACCCTCTTCCCCGTCCTCTCCGTCGCCGTCTTCGTCGTCTGCATCGGACTCGCGGCCGCGGTGATCTCCCTCCAGGTCCATCGGTACCGGGCCGGGTCAGGATCCATCCGCGACGAGCGCGGCAGGCCGAGTCCGTGGCCGATCCTCGGCCTGACCACCTCGGTGTGCCTCATCGCCGGGCTCGGCATCGCCTCGGTGATCCGACTCACCGTCGGCTGAGTCGTTCCGGAGGCTGAGCGGCGGATCGATGTTCCTCGTCGTGAGACCGCGTGACCGCGGGGCCGACGGCGTCTCTAGACTGGAGGGCATGAAGGACGCACACGAAGTCTCCACCGCCCCGCTCGTCGCCCTCGGCCTCGTCGGCGGGTTCCTCACCGCTCGCGAAACCGGCATCCGGCCCCTCGGCGGCGTCGTGCTCGCCGCTGCCGGCGCCTACGCCGCCCGCACGTGGTACGCCAAGCGCGGGTGGCCGACCGCGACCGCGCTCGGCCTGGGCTACCTCGGCGGCTTCGGGCTCTCCCACCCGCTGGCGAAGAAGATCGGCGCCTGGCCTGCGGTGCTCACGGTCACTGCCGCCTCCGCAGGAGCGGCCCACCTCGCCGTCGACGCCCGCGGCGAGACCGCCTGACCCGCCCCTGCCCGTCCGCCGAGGCCCCAGGAAGCGAGGACCACCGGTAAGCCATGCTGGCCGTATTCGAAGGATTCGCCGTCATCGCCGGGGTCATCCTCGTCGGGTTCCTGCTGGGACGCTCCGGGGTGCTCGGCCCCACCGGTCAGCAGGTCATCGCGAAGCTCGTCTTCTATGCGGGCACCCCGACGCTCCTCTACGTCACGGTCTCCCAGACCGACCTCGGGCTCATCTTCAACTCGGCCCTCCTCGCCACGGGCGGGTCCTCGCTCATCGCCGGCTTCGTCCTCTTCGCCCTCACCCGCTGGATCAGGAAGCGCAGCACAGGAGAGGCGATGTTCTCCGCATGGGCGGTCAGCTACGTCAACATCGGCAATCTCGGCATCCCCATCGCCGCCTACGTCCTCCATGACGTCGGCTATGTCGCTCCGGTCCTGCTCTTCCAGCTCATCATCCTCGCCCCCATCGGCATGGCCGTGCTCGACGCGGCGGGGAAGAAGAAGCACGACACACACTGGTACTCGACGATCCTCCAGGTGCTCAAGAATCCGATCCTCCTCGGTGCCGCGGCCGGGGTGGCAGCCTCGGCGACCGGCTTCGAACTCCCCCGCTTCGTCTTCGAACCCATCGACATGATCGGGGCGACCGCGGTGCCCGGTGCCCTGCTCGCCTTCGGGATCTCCCTCAAGGACGGCTGGGCGCTGCCGGTGAGAGGGACGCGCTCACAGCTGAGCTACATCACCGTCGGCAAGCTTGTTCTCCAACCGCTCGTCGCATGGGTCATCGGCGGTCCCCTGCTCGGCTACTCGGGCATCGACCTCTTCGCCATCATCGTCACCTCGAGTCTGCCGACGGCGCAGAACGTCTACATCTACTCGATGCAGTACCGGCAGTCCGAGGCGCTCATGCGCGACGCCGTCTTCATCACGACCGTCCTCGCGGTGCCCACCCTCGTCATCGTCGCCGCGCTGTTCGGATGACGCGTCCCTGACGGTGAGCAGGCTGGGACCGGGCTCCCCCACCGGCGGACCTGCCGCCTCGGCGATCTCCGGCTTCAGGGCGTGTCCTCCCGGGCTCTCCGGCACCCGTCGCCGACAATGGGAACGTGGCTGGAGACGAGAAGAACGAGACCGATGACCTTCTGAGCAGGCGAATGAGCTCGGGGTCGCACAGTGCTGCCGAGACACCGTCGAAGGCACCGCTGACGGCAGCGAACGACCCGTCGACCGACACCGAGGCGTTCGATCCGATCACGGACCCGATCCGCAAGGACGAACCCCGGCCCTCGACGGGACCGGTTCGGGTCACCCCCGCCCATTCCACCGCCCCCCAGGACACCGCACGGACCCGGGAGGTCCCAGCGCACCAGGCGGACACCTCGGCGGCGCCTGCCGCGACGTCGAACACGGCCGCGACGACCGGCTCCCGGTCCTCGGTGATGAGCGATGCCGACTGGGCGGCGGTGACGAAGGCGGCGACCTCGCGCGACACCCATGAACCCGAGTTCCCGGAGCGGCGGAGGAACCCGCTCGAGATCATCGGCACGATCTGGATCGCCCTCTCGGTGCCCTTCATCCTCCTCGCCCTGGCCGTGCGGACGATCGCCTCGGGGATGTTCCTCAAGTTCGAGTACTTCCGCCCCGGCTTCCCCGCCGACCAGTTCGGGTTCGGCCAGGCCGATCGCGAGCACTACGCGACGTACGTCATCGACTACCTCCACAACCTCGACTCCCGGCGCTACCTCGCCGATGTCATCCTGCCCACCGGAGAACCGGTCTTCATCTCCGACGAGCTCAACCACATGGCCGACGTCAAAGGGCTCATCTCTCTGCTCTACCTCATCGCGATCATCGCCTTCATCGGCACCGTGCTCTTCTCGCTCTACCTCTCGCGCAAGGGCGGCATGGGGATGCGCTTCGGCTTCCGGCTCGGCGCGATCTTCAGCATCATCGCCATGGCCGGCATCGCCGTCGTCGCACTGCTGGGCTGGGAGAGCTTCTTCCGCGGCTTCCACCGCGTCTTCTTCGCCGACGGCACGTGGGAGTTCTACGCCGACGATTCGCTCATCCGGCTCTTCCCGCCGCAGTTCTGGGTCGATGCGGGCATCGGCGCCGGAGCGATCTTCCTGCTGCTCGCCATCATCGTCTTCCTCTTCAGCTTCGCCGGTCACAAGAAGCGCCGCGCCGCCCGCAAGGCTCAGCGCGAAGCGGCCGACGCGATCTGATTCCACACCGTGCGCCCGCACGGTCTCCCTCGGCGCGTGAGCGCCCCCACGGTTCCGGCCGGGTGGTCTTTCCCCTTCCACCCGGCCGCATCGCTGTCATCACCGGCTCCACGGTCGACCTCGGCGGAGGGGAGCCGGCGGCGCAGCCACCGTCCGGTCGGCCTTGCGCCCATGCCTCATCGTGACTACCGTTGAAGGCAAGGCACCATGCCGTATCGGAAGCACCCGACGAAGGAGCCGACAATGGCGGACCAGCTGACCTTCCAGAATCCCGTGACCCGCTACCCGGTCATCAGCCCACCCGAGCAGGACCAGCCGGAACCCGGCCTCGACCGCGACCTCGAACCCCAGACCGACCGCGGAGAAGACTCTTACCGCGGCACCGGCAGGCTGACGGGTCGCAAGGCGCTCATCACCGGCGGCGACTCGGGAATCGGTGCCGCCGTGGCCATCGCCTTCGCCCGGGAGGGCGCCGATGTCGCCCTCAACTACCTCCCCGAGGAGCAGCCCGACGCCGAGGCGGTGAAGACGGTCATCGAGGCGACCGGGCAGAGCGTCCACCTCCTCCCCGGCGACCTCAGCGACGCCCAGTTCTGCCGCGAACTCGTCGAGTCCGCAGCCAGCGCCCTCGGCGGGCTCGACGCCGTGGTCAACAATGCCGGACGCCAGATCTCCGTCGAGGACATCGCCGACCTCAGCGATGAGCAGTGGGATGCGACCTATCAGACGAACATCGCGGCGATCTTCCGCATCTCCAAGGCAGCGATCCCGCTGCTGCCTGCCGGTTCGACGATCGTCAACACGACTTCGGTCCAGGCCTACAGCCCCTCGGCCCATCTCATCGACTACGCCTCGACGAAGGCGGCGATCAACAACTTCACCAAGGGCCTCGCCCAGCAGCTGGCCCCGCAGGGCATCCGCGTCAACGCAGTCGCCCCGGGCCCGTTCTGGACTCCGCTACAGGTCTCCGACGGCCAGCCCAAGGAGGCGCTGCCGGAGTTCGGGAAGTCGACGCCGATCGGACGGGCCGGACAGCCCACCGAGGTGGCCCCCGCCTACGTCTTCCTCACCTCGCCCGAATCGAGCTACGTCATCGGTGAGACGCTCAACGTCAACGGCGGCGAGCCCTCGCCGTGACCGCCGCCGGCACCGGCGCACTCGCATCCCACAGACGCCGGGCACCCACGCCCGACGAACCACCACGACGAAGGAGGAGGCAGACATGAGCACCGACGATGAGCACACCACCGAGGAGACCGTTCCGGACAAGAGCTCGAAACCGGCCGTGGCAGAGACCACCGCACCGAAAGTCACTGTCGACCGCGACGAGCACTCCGTGGGAGGCAGTGCATCGAGCAGCGACGGGAAGACCGAGGAGCACGAGGTCGACTCGGAGAAGTTCGGCTCCGAGGACGCAGGTCCGGTCGATGTCGACGCCGTCCTCACGGACGACTCGTCATCTCAGGACGACGGACCCCCGGAGCCTCCGGCCTGAGCGCCCGAGACCCACCCCTGCCGACCAGCCGCCGATGACGCACCCGTCGTCGGCGGCTGGTCTGTGTCGTCGGCGGCTGGTCTGTGTCGTCGGCGGCTGGTGTCGTCGGCGGCTCGTGTCGTCGATGCTCAGTCGTCGACGGCGTCGCGTCCGCGGCGCACGAGAAGGGGATCCGGGGCGTAGACGACCGAGGTGTCCTTGCCCGCGTAGTCGAACTGGTTGAGGAAGTAGCGCATCGCATTGAGCCTCGCGCGCTTCTTGTCATTGCTCTTGATCGTGATCCACGGAGCGTGGTCGGTGTCGGTGCGCCGGAAGGTCTCCTCCTTCGCGAGTGTGTAGTCGTCCCACCGCCCCAGGGACTCGAGGTCCATCGGCGAGAGCTTCCATCGGCGGACGGGGTCGATCTGCCGGATGGCGAACCGGGTGCGCTGCTCGCGCTGGGTGACGGAGAACCAGAACTTCGTGACGTGGACGTCGGAGTCGATGAGCATCTTCTCGAACACGGGAGCCTGCTCCATGAACGTCTGGTACTCGGATTCCGTGCAGAAGCCCATGACCCGTTCGACATTGGCCCGGTTGTACCACGAACGGTCGAACATGACGATCTCGCCGCTGGTCGGCAGGTGCGAGATGTAGCGCTGGAAGTACCACTGACCGGCCTCCCGGTCCGAGGGCTTGTTGAGCGCCACCACCCTCGCCGCACGCGGGTTGAGGTGCTCGGTGAAGCGTTTGATCGTCCCGCCCTTGCCCGCGGCGTCGCGTCCTTCGAAGACGACGACGTGCTTGGCGTCCGTGTCCTGCCCCCAGTACTGGAACTTCAGCAGCTCGACCTGGAGGCGGTACTTCTCGATCTCGTACTCCTCCCGGTCCATGAGGTCCGGGTACGGGTAGCCTTCACGCCAGGTCTCGACGGCGCGTCCGAGCGGATCGATGAGCTGCGGGTCCGGGGTGTGACTGTCGGTGACCGTGTATCCCTCGATGCGCAGCTTGTCGATGTACTCGCGCAGGTTCTCGTTCGGCAGGATGGACACGGTCTCTCCTTCGCTTAGGCGGTGCCTGCACCGGGTGGGGATTGTGGGGAGCGGTGCCGGCAACTGGGACGGTATTGGGTCGAGGTGAACATCAGGTTATGCGATCGATGTCGCCTTTCGGAACCAGCCCTGCCCCGATGAGGGGGAACACGGCGACGATCGCGAACGACAGCGGGTATCCGAGCACGGTGATGAGCGCGCCGAGGCCGGGCCCGACGAGGGCGGAGACCGCGAACTGTCCCGTGTTCTGGGCTCCCAGCGCCTTCCCCGACCAGCGGGGGCCGGCCGCTTCGGCCACCGAGGCGAACGCGAGTCCGTTGTCGGCGACCGACACCGTCGAGGCGAGGACGAAGACGATCCCGGCGATGACGGGGAGAGAGGTGAGGGAGACGAGGGCGAGGCCGGCCGTGAGTGCGCAGGCCGCGACGGCGATGACGCGGATGAGGCCCACTCGAGTTCCGAGCGCGTCCGAGGCACCGCCGACGACGAGGCGCCCGAGAGCACCGGTGAGCTGAGCGGCGGCGACGATGCCTCCGGCCATCGCCGCCGAGACGCCCTGGTCGGCGATGAGCCAGATGAGTCCGTACGTCGAGAATGCGAACTGGGGGACGACGAGGAGTGCGGAGACGACGTGGATGCGCCAGAGGAAGGCATCCGACCGGTAGGGATTCCCCGCCGAGGCTGCGCCCCCGCTCTGCCTGTCACGATCCGTCTCCTCGGCTCCCGCACTCCCCCGAACCCCGTCGTCCTCGGCGGTGGGCGCGAGACTCGGGGCCGCCTCGGCGGGGGGAGGATTGCGGACGAGGAGGACGCACACGATCGTCATGAGCGCGGTGACGGCGGCGGCGAACCAGAGGTAGGCGGCGATGCCGCCGGCGGCGGCGATGGGTGGGACGGTGAGGGCGGCGAGCGCAGTGCCCAGGGGCTGGGACATCTGCCGGATGCCCATCGCAAGCCCCCGGCGGTGTCGGGGGAACCAGCCGATGACGACGCGACCGCTCGCCGAGTTCACCGAGGCGGCTGCGGCACCCGAGGCGGCGATGGCGACGGTGAGCAGGATCGGTGAGCCGGCGACGGCGACGGCCGCAGCCGAGGCGAGCGCGGTGAGGCCGAGACCGAGTGACATCGCGAGCCTCTCCCCGAACCGGTCGGCGAAGGCGCCCCAGGCGATGAGCGTGAGGAGAAGTCCGAAGCTCGGGGCCACCGCGACGGTGCCTGCCTGGGTGAGCGAGTAGCCGAGCTCGCGGGTGAGGTGCGGGATGAGGAAGGCGGGACCGGTGATCGCCACCGTCGCCGCCATCTGCGAGGCCACTCCGACGACGAGGATGACCCAGGCCTGTCGGCTGGGCGGGGTCGGGGTCATGGAGGTGACGCTAGTCCCGGTTCACGATCTGAGGCAATCCATCTCAAGGGATGACCTCGAGGGCGCTGCCGTCGGTGGCAGCCGATCCGGAGGACGCGCGACCGCGCACCCGGGAACACGGGACGGTAGAGTGAGTGCTGGCGATGCGACGGCGCTCCTCCCCCTATAGCCCAATCGGCAGAGGCAGTCGACTTAAAATCGATTCAGTCTGGGTTCGAGTCCCAGTGGGGGGACCCATGGAATCGGCTCGCCGCGTTCGCGACTCTCGGGCATGATGGCCCTATGACTTCTCTCCTCCTCTCCCCCGGGCAGCCGCCGCAGCCTGTCATCGGCATCGACGACCCGCGCGCCGTCGATGCCCCAGGCCCGGCAGTCATCGTCACCCCGTCCGAGGAGGACGCCGCCGGACGATCCGCTGCACCGACCTCGCGACCGCTCGCCTACCGCGAGGCCGGCGGGCAGTGGCATGTCATCGGCTCCGAGGCGGCCGATCACTGGTCCGCCCTCTCCCCCGAGGTGAGCGACCGGCTCCTCGCCGATCGCGCGGCCGGCCTCGACGTCGAGGAGTTCAAGGCGATCACAAACGGGGCGAGTGCGTCGATGATCACGAACAACTGGGTGCACTCCGGCCACCCCCGCCGGTATCGGATCGCCGGGGAGCTGCGCGAGCTCGCCGAGGTGGTGGCCGCGCTCAGCGGCCGGCCGCCGACTCCTCACGCTCCCGATTGTCGGTGATCGCAGCAGCATTGAGTTCGGCCCAGCGGCGCAGAGTGGCCACGGGTTCGCGCAGTGAGCGCCCGAGGTCGGTCAGCCGGTATTCGACACGCGGAGGCACCTCGGCGTAGGCCTCCCGGGTGATGAGCCCGTCGGCGGCCAGCGATCGCAGCGTCGACGTGAGCACCTTCGGGGTGATGCCCCCGATCGCCAGGCGGATCTCGTTGAACCGCAGCGGCCCGTTCTCGAGGACATCGATGATGAGCACGGTCCACTTGTCGCCGATCCGATCGAGGATCACCCGCGTCGGACATTCGGGGTCGAAGGCGTTGCCTTCCCAGCTGATTCCCATGGAATGGCTCCAATAGTATCTTTGAGGTATCCGGTATCCAAAGCATATCTTTGTGATGTCAACTCAGCAACACCGTCGAAAGGACTCACCATGAGGATCGCACTCTTCGGAGCATCGGGAATGGTCGGCTCGCGCGTGACCAAGGAAGCCGCCGATCGGGGCCACGAAGTCACCGCCATCACCCGCTCGGGCACCGAGGTTCCCGGCGCCGCACGCAGCATCACGGGCGAGATGGGCGACGCCGCCTTCGATGCGCAGATCGTCGCCGATCACGACGTCATCGTCTCGACCACCGGCCCCAGCCGCACCGGCGGCGACCACGGAGAATGGCTCGATGCCCTCCGCACCATCGCCGCCGCCAGCGGCGACACGCGGATCTTCGTCGTCGGCGGCGCCGGGTCGCTCCTCGTCGACGGAGTCATGCTCAAGGACACTCCCGGCTTCCCGGAGGAGTACAAGGCCGAAGCCGAGACCGGCACCCGCGCCCTCGAGATCCTCCGCTCAGGCGACTACGAGCCGTGGACGCTCATCTCCCCTGCCCCGGTCATCGCTCCGGGAGAGCGCACCGAGAAGTTCACCGTCGGCACCGATTCTCCGGTGGGCGATGCGATCTCCGCGGAGGATTTCGCCATCGCGATGGTCGATGAGATCGAGAAGCCCGCGCACATCAACTCCCGCTTCACCGTCGCCAACTGACCCGCCTCTCGCCGAGGCGGCGGCCGGGTCCCGCTCGGCCACCGCCTCGGCGAGGTCCCGCCTCGGGGAGGTCAGTCGAGCGAGTAGTCCCGGGAGGAGATCGCGAAGCCGTGGTCGCCGTTGACGCAGACGACACCGCGGTCCTCATCCGTCGTGCAGGCGATGCCGCGGACGATGAGGAGCTCACCGTAGCCGAGCACCCGCGTCTGCGTGCCCCAGCCGCCGGAATCGGAGAACTGGGTGAACGTCGGATCCCCGAAGGCCGCGAACCGGGCGGCGCCCCTGGTCCCGAGGACGATCGCCGTCGGCTGCTGCCGCTGGCCCATGTATCCGACCTCGGGGAGGTCGTCGGGGAAGTTGAGGTTGTCGCACTCGACGCCGTCGGCGGCGAAGCTGCAGTGGTGCTTGCGGGATTCGGTGGTGAAGTAGATGCCCTCGGCACCCGTGGCCGTGGCCTCGTAGTCCCACGGCCGGACGTGGTAGCCGGCGGGCGCCTCGACGGAGGCGGGACGGACGACGAACCGCTGCGGGCCCTTCTCGCAGGCGAGCGTGAGGCCGTAGTCGGCGACCTCGGCGTCCATCGGGAACACGCACTGCCACCCGTCGACCTGAGTGCCGTGCCCGGACTCGTCGACCGCGTCGTCTCCGCGGCCGAACGTCCCGACCGCCCGCATCGCCTCACCGCAGTCCGTCTCCGGCGTCCCCTGGTAG
This sequence comes from Brevibacterium sp. LS14, assembly GCF_012027885.1. Lineage (NCBI taxonomy): Bacteria > Bacillati > Actinomycetota > Actinomycetes > Micrococcales > Brevibacteriaceae > Brevibacterium > Brevibacterium sp. LS14. Next base: position 44,143 of record NZ_SJXG01000035.1, on the reverse strand, counting down.
ACACTCTGATCCTCCAGGGGTGCAGGAGCGGTGCCGCAGTGCCCGCGGGGCAGCGGCTCCTCAGCGGCCGTCGGGGTGCCTGCGGCCGGTGGCGCCTCCGTCGCCGAGGCGGTCGTCGCCTCGGGCGCGGGTGACGCCTGATCCTCCCCGCCGATTCCGCAGCCGCCGAGCAGCAGGGCGACCACCAGGGCTGCGATGCCGACGGTGCGCTTCATGGACTCAGAGTAGCCTCATCGCGAGTCCGCGGACCCGGCGGAGACCCAATCGTGACCTGGAACGACGACGGCGCCGGAAGTGCGAACACTTCCGGCGCCGTCGGCGCGTCAGTCAGAGGCGGACCTCAGGCCGAGACGGCTTCCTTCTTGGGAACCGGCTTCGACTCAGCGGCCTCGACGAAGGCCTTGCGGGGCACGTCGAGGTCGACGAGCGCCGAGTTGTCGCGGCCGAGCGCGAAGTTGAGGATCCAGTTGCCGAAGACCTTGACCTTGCGGTCGATGCTCGGGATCGCGTAGCCGTGGTAGGCACGGTGCATGAGCCAGGCGAGCAGTCCGCGGGCCTCGAAGTCGCCCATCTGGGAGACGCCCTTGTAGAGGCCGAGCCCGGCGACCGAGCCGATCGTCTTGTGGAAGTACTGCTTGAACTCGGTCTCTCCGCGGAGGGCGGCGAGGACGTTCGCTGCGAGCACCGGGGCCTGGCGCACCGCGTGCTGGGCGTTGGGCACGCAGTATCCGCCGACGCCGCCACCGGAGAGGTCGGGCACGGCGGCGTTGTCACCGGCTGCCCAGGCGCCCTCGACGACGCCGTCTTCGCCCTCGACACGGAGATCGGCGCGCACGGTCACGCGGCCACGTTCGTCGATCGGCAGGTCGGAGTCGACGAGGACCGGGTTGGCCTTGACGCCGGCCGACCACACGATCGTGTCGGCGTCGAACTCCTCGCCGTTGGAGAGCTTGATGTGCTTGTCGGTGCAGTCCTGGAGGAAAGTCTCGAGGTAGACGTCGATGCCGCGCTCGCGCAGGTGCTCGACGACCCAGCGGGCCTGTGCCTCGCCGACCTCGGGCATGACGCGGCCGAGGGCCTCGACGAGGACGAAGCGGACGTCCGCCTCGGTGAGGGTCTCGTACTGGGAGATCGCGGAGCGCACGACGTCCTCGAGTTCGGCGAGGAGCTCGATGCCCGCGAAGCCGCCGCCGACGAAGACGAAGGTGAGCGCCTTGCGGCGTTCCTCGTCGTCCTCCATGAGGGCGGCGTCGGCGAGACGGGAGAGGAGGTGGTCGCGCAGGGCCACGGCTTCCTCGATCCGCTTGAGGCCGATCGCGTTCTCCTTGAGACCGGGGATCGGCAGGGTGCGGGCGACGGAGCCGGCGGCCATGATGATGTGGTCGTAGTCGAGCTCGAAGGGCTCGTCGTTCTCGGGTTCGACGACGACGAACTTGTCGGCGTGGTTGATCGACGTCACCTTGCCGGTGATGACCTCGGCGCCGGGCAGGTTGCGGCGCAGCGGCACGACGGCGTGACGGGGTTCGATCGAACCGGCAGCCACCTCGGGGAGGAAGGGCTGGTACGTCATGTACGGGTTGGGGTCGATGACGGTCACGGTGGCTTCACCGCGGCCGAGATTCTTCAGCAGATTCTGGGCCGTGACGAGACCGAGGTATCCGCCGCCGACGACGAGGATGCGTGGACGCAGTTTCGAGTTTCTGATGAGAGCCATAGCCCCATCCTAGGCCCTTGTGAAAACTTTCACTAATCATCCGACGACGCCCCAGATGAGACGCGTATCACGCCCTCGGGATCAGCGGCGGCGACGCAGGTGGACGACGAGGGAGAGGACGATGAGGCTCAGGGCGACGGCCCCGCCGACGCCGAGCGTCCAGTATCCGAGGGTCGGCGTCGATTGGGAGGAGACGACGTCGGTGGGTGCGACCGCCTTCTGACCGCCCTCCTCGGTCGGGGCAGCGGTCTCGGTCTCGGTCGGATCCTTGTCGGCGCGACGGTGCATCGTCACCCAGCTCGAGAGCGCGTCGGCGGCACTCGGCACCGAATTCGGCACGTCTGCCTTCATCGCCGCCACGGGGTCGAGGCGGCCCCAGCCGACGATCGGATCCGGCTTGTCCGCAGTGCTCTGACCCTTGTAGCCCTTCACCGGCTTGGCGGTGGTGAGCAGCTTCGCCGCCACCTCGTCGGCACTGAGGTCGGGGTTCTCCGCGCGGATGAGGGCGGCGACTCCGGAGACGACGGGTGCTGCGAACGAACACCCCTGGCCCTCGGCGTAGCCGCCTGAGTAGTACGGGATCGGGATGTCGGCCGCCGGTCCCATGAGGTCGACGGCGGTCCCCGGTGCGGTCGAGGCGTCGAGCACGCGACCGTTCTTGCCGAGACCGCCGACGCCGATGACGCCGGGCACGGTCGAGGGCGACCACGCCTGGGTCGCACCCTGGGAGGCGTTGCCGACACAGGCGACGACGAGGACGTCCTTCTCGTACGCGTAGGCGAACGCCTTGTCCCAGCTCTCCGGCCATGCAGGATCGTCCCAGCCGAGGGACATGTTGATGACCTTCGCGTCGTTGTCGACGGCCCAGCGGACGGCTTCAGCCGCCTGCTCGCGGGTCGAACCGGACTCCTTCGGGCGGTCGGGTCCGAGCCACATCGAGGCGGAGAGGATCTTCGCGTCGGGGGCGACGCCGACGGGACCCGGCCCCTCCCCCTGGCCGGCGATGACGCCGGCGACCGCGGTTCCGTGGTGGATCGTCTCCTTGCCCCCGATCGGGGTCGTGCCGTCCTTGCCGAGTCCGCTGAAGTCCTTGGCCTTCGTCACCACGCCCTTGAGGTCCGCGTGGTCCTTGTTCACCCCGGAGTCGATGACGGCGACGTTGATGCCCTCCCCGGTCGAGGTCTTCCACAGCTCGTCGATGCCGTAGTCCTCGATGAACCACTGTCCGGGCCCGGCCTTGGGCGCGGCGAGAGCGGGCTGGGCGGTGCCGACGATGAGACCCATGACGAGTCCGATGAGCGCGAGCCGGCGCGCACCGGCGGTGAGCCGGCGTCCCGTGGTGCGTGCGGTCGGGTGGGTCATGAGGCGAGGTCGAGGGCGATGCCGTCGAGGATGTCGGTCTCGGAGACCGTGATCGCCAGCTCGCCTCCGCGGGTGCGGACCGCGTCGTCGACTCGGGAGACCGTGCGGGCGAAGATGAGGCCGCCGGCGGCGATGACGTCGACGCGACCGGGATGCATGTAGGGCAGTGCGGCGCGGGCGTCCCGATCCATGCGCACGAGGTCGTCGGCCTGCCGCTCGACCTCGGAGACGGTGAGACGGGCCCCGTGGATCCGCTCACGCTGGTAGCTGTCGAGTCCGAGGATGCCGGCGGTCAGCGTCGTCACGGTCCCGGCCACGCCGATGAAGGTGCGGGCGGCGCCGAGGTCGACCACCTCGGCGGCCTCATCGAGGTGGGTGTCGATGTCGGTCACCGCCGCCCGGATCTGCTCGCCGTCGGGCTGGTCGGAGGCCATGTGGCGTTCGGTCAGGCGCACGGAGCCGATGTCCATGCTCACTGCGGCCTCGACGTCTCCGGTACCGAGGACGAGCTCGGTCGATCCCCCGCCGAGGTCCATGACGAGGAACGGGCCCTCATCGGCGCTGCGTCCGGCGGTGGCGCCGAGGAAGGACAGACGGGCCTCCTCGTCACCGGTGATGACGTCGGGGACGACGCCGAGGATCGCGAAGATGCCGGCGAAGAACTCGTCCCGGTTCCTCACGTCCCGACTCGCCGAGGTGGCGACGAAGCGGATCCGCTCCGGCGAGTACTCGGCGGCGAGCTCGGCGTACTCGCGGGTGACGGCGAAGGTGCGCTCGAGGGCCTCGGGAGCGAACTCCCCCGTGGCGTCGACGCCCTGGCCGAGCCGGACGATGCGGGTCTCGCGGCGGAGTTCGGTCATCGCACCGTGGTCATCGATGTCGGCGACGAGCAGGCGCAGCGAGTTCGTTCCGCAGTCGAATGCGGCTACGCGCATGGTCTCCTCCTAGTCGGTCGTCTCGGCGGGGGTGACGGCCGGGGTCGGGACGTCGTCCATGAACGACAGGGCGCGGTCGCCGATCGGGTTGACGCCAGGGCCCGCGGCCAGGGCATGGCCGACGAGTGCATGGAGGCACTTGACCCGGGTCGGCATGCCGCCGGCGGAGAAGTCGGCGATCTCCTCGACCTCGGCGATGCCGGCGGCCTCGCCGATCTCCGCCCGCACGGCGAGGTAGGCCTCATGGGCACGTCGGTACGCCTCGGCGAGGGTCTCGTCCTCACCGAGCTCAGCGGTCCACTCGGCCATGATGCCCGAGGCCTCCAGGCGCGAGCTCTCGGCGACGAACGCCGGATGGGTGAGGTAGAACGTCGTGGGGAACGGGGTGCCGTCCTCGAGCCTCGGGGCCGTGGCGACGACGAGCGGCTCTCCCGTGGTGCTGCGGGCGGCGATGCCGACGACACCGCGGGGAATGCGTCCGAGCTGCTCCTTCAGCGTCGCGAAGTCCGCCTCGGTGCACTCTGTGATCATTGACCGGTTCCCGTCGTGTTGCTCGAATTGCCGACCTCTTCGATCGACTCCAGCAACTCAAGGTACCAGGGTTGACTGCGCTGTGGGGACACTGTGTCCGAATCGTCATCCTCGCTCGTCTCCTGATTGGTGACGATGACGGCGTTCTTGCCCTTCTCGACGTAGTACTGCTCTTCCCGGGCCTTGCGCGCGATGTGGGTCGGGTCCTTGAGATCCTCGTTCTTCTCCCGCAGCGCCTCGACCTCGGAGCGGGTCGCGTCGATCTCGTTGTTGAGCGCCGCGATCTGCTGCGCCTGCTTGAGAGCGGAGTTGATCGAGGGCAGGAAGGTGACGAGGACGATGGCGAGCACGGCGAGGAACACTCCGGCCTGCCACGACATGCGGCGCCCGCGCGCCTCACGCTGCGCGGGCACCTCGACGACCGGCTTGGGGCGACGCCGAGGGGAGGCTTTGCCGGGGGCCGTCTTCGGGGCAGATCTTCTCGGTTTGCTCGGAACCATGACTCTTCCTAGTGCGACCGGGGATTGGGAAGGCAGTCGCAGTACTGACAAGTCTGCCGTGTCGACTTCGCCTCGGCGAGGATTTCGCCGTCGTGGCGTGTTCGCGTCCTCCGCCCGGGGAAGGCCCTCCCAACAGGCCGCACGTCCTACCCAGAGCGGCGAATCACACACTTCGCAGCACACACAACCCGGAGCTCAGCTTCCCGCACCCGGAGCCGCATGTCCTACGTTTGCACGGGGATGATTCAGCGGCAGCCATGACGGATGGCGCCCCTCGCCGCTCGCGACGCCCAGCTCGCGCGCGCTCGGCCGTCACAACCGACTCGGCGTCCACACTCTTATCCACACCCCATGCACAGAGTTATCCACAGTTATCAAACTGTCTATTGTGCTTAGAGTTCGTTTGATGCACTTTGGTTTCATGTATAAGATCTTCACGACCCAAGAGCTCACCCGCCTCGGTTTCACCCACACCGACCTCCGCTGCGCTCGCGACTGCTGTCTGCTCCGCCTCTCCCGAGGCGTCTACCTCGTGCGTCACGTATGCAGCGTCGACAGCCACCGCGTTCTCTGGAGCAGCATCGACGAGGGCACCCACGACGAGTTCGTCGCACACGGCGACCAGCGCGACACGATCGAAGCCCTCAACGCCGCCGTCATGGCCCACTGCGAGGTGCGGTTCCAGCAGGGGCAGCGGCACATCGCAGACCCGGAGACCGACGATGCACGCGGCAATGCCGCGTCCCCGGCGGACGCGGAGATCATCACCCACATCTCCGCGGCGCTCATGCACGGACTGCCGGTCGCCTACCCCGTCACGCACCAGGTCGAGGTCGTCCGCCCGGGAGTCAATCGCCGATTCCCCAACCTCCACGTGCGTGGGGCGACGATCCCGAAACAGCACATCCAGACGACCCCTTACGGCCTGCAGGTCACGACGCTCGAGCGCACACTCGTCGATGTCGCCCGCACGTACAGCCTCGAGATCTCCGTGGCCATGCTCGATGACGCCCTGCGTCGCAAGCTTACGACCCCGGCGAAGATCCGCACGGTCTTCGCCCAGTCGTTCGAGAAGCGGAACTCGAAGCGCGTGGAACTCGCGCTCGATCTCGCCGATGCCCGCCGCGAGTCACCCGCGGAGTCGGTCGCAGCCGTGCGGTTCTACCAGCACGGCATCGTCGGCATGACCCCGCAGGTGAGCTTCACGACCGACACGTTCGGCACCACCATCCGGGTCGACTTCTGTCATCAGGCGGCCAATCTCATCGTCGAGGTCGACGGCATCGGCAAGCTCTACCTCGGTTCGGGGGTGCCTCGCGACGAGCTCGAACGGGAGCGTCGACGCGAGCAGTGGCTGCGCGATCGCGGGTGGCGCATCGTGCGCATCAGCTGGAAGGAACTGTTCCAGGAGGCGAAGTTCGAAGAGATCAAGCGGGCGGTGATGGGGGCCACGACTGCCACGACCGCCTCGACCGCCTCGGCGAGATGACGACGGCCTCGGCGAGGTGACGACCGCCTCGGCGAGGTGACGTTGCGTCCTCCCCGCCGGTGCAACGACAAAAACAACCCGCGAAAGGGAAGGATTCGGTGCTCCGGGTAGGACGTGCGGAGCGAACGGGGCGTTATGGAGCCAAGGGTGCGACGTGGCGCTCAGGGTAGGTGAGGCGACCAGGGGTGAGCACAGCCGACGCGCAATCGCCGAGACGGGGGCTGGGTGACCGTGGATGGTCACCCGCCCCCGCCTCGGCGCAGTGGTGCGACCGACTGACGTCAGCCACCGTGCGACCGACTGACGTCAGCCAGCGTGAGGCCCACTGACGTCAGCCAGCGTGAGGCGCACCGACGTCAGCCACAGTGCGACCGACTGAGCTCAGCCACCGTGCGGCGCGCGGATGTCAGCCGCAGTGCAGCCGGGCCAACCCGGAGGCAGGGCCTCAGGCGTCGAAGCGCGGGAACGCGCGCTTGCCGGCGTAGCGGGCGGCGTCGCCGAGCTGCTCTTCGATGCGCAGGAGCTGGTTGTACTTCGCGACGCGCTCGGAGCGGGCGGGCGCACCGGCCTTGATCTGCCCGGCGTTGGTGGCCACCGCAAGGTCGGCGATCGTCGTGTCCTCGGTCTCGCCGGAGCGATGCGAGATCATCGTCGTGTACCCGTGGGTCTGCGCGAGCGCCACGGCGTCGAGGGTCTCGGTGAGGGTGCCGATCTGGTTGACCTTGACGAGCAGCGAGTTCGCGGTGTCGTTGTCGATGCCGCGCTCGAGGCGCTCGGGGTTGGTGACGAAGAGGTCGTCGCCGACGAGCTGGACCTTCGAACCGATCGCCTCGGTGAGCTTCGCCCAGCCCTCCCAGTCGTTCTCGTCGAGGGGGTCCTCAATCGAGACGAGCGGGTACTTGCCGAGCAGCTCCTCGTAGTAGGCTGCCATGTCCGCAGCCGACTTCTTCTCGCCTTCGAACTCGTAGGCGCCGTCCTTGAAGAACTCCGAGGAGGCGACGTCGAGGGCGAGCGCGATGTCACGGCCGGGACGGTGGCCGGCGATCTCGATGGCCTCGAGGATGAGGTCGAGGGCCGCGGCATTCGATTCGAGGTTAGGGGCGAAGCCGCCCTCGTCGCCGAGTCCGGTGGACAGGCCGCGCTCTTTGAGCACGCCCTTGAGCGCGTGGTAGACCTCGACGCTCCACTGCAGCGCCTCATGGAAGCTCGCCGCGCCGATCGGGGCGATCATGAATTCCTGGATGTCGACGTTCGAGTCGGCATGCGATCCGCCGTTGAGGATGTTCATCATCGGCACGGGCATGACGTGGGCGTTGGGGCCGCCGAGGTAGCGGTAGAGCGGGAGGTCGGCCGAGACCGCCGCCGCCCGCGCGACCGCGAGCGAGGTGCCGAGCATCGCGTTCGCGCCGAGGCGGGACTTGTTCTCCGTGCCGTCGAGTTCGATGAGCGCCTGGTCGACGAGGCGCTGGTCGTCGCTCTCGAGGCCGACGATGGCTTCGTTGATCTCGTCGATGACGGCGTCGACGGCGTTCGTCACACCCTTGCCGAGGTAGCGCTCGGGATCTCCGTCGCGCAGCTCGACGGCCTCGAACTCACCCGTCGAGGCACCGGAGGGGACTCCGGCGCGACCGACGGACTCGTCGGCCAAGAGCACTTCCACCTCGACGGTGGGATTTCCCCGGGAATCCAGGATTTCGCGGGCATTTGCGGCGACGATCTCAGTCACTGATCACTCCTTAGCAGTCGGTATCACATGGGGAACATGTGCCTGCGGTTCAGCTTAGTGCACAACGCGAGGGCGCCCGTCCTCACGCGGCTCGGTCGTCGCCTGCCTCGAGCAGCCGCTGTCGCAGTCGTGCCGGTGTCTGCGGATCCATCCCATGCTCGAGCAGGTACTTCTCCACGGCGTCGTCACCGTAGGTCTCGGTGAGGGAATCGAGGATGCCCGCCAGCAGATCCCGGGGTGCGGCCGTCGCCGTCTCGACGAGGTTGCCCGAGATCCCGGCGTCCGAGTAGTTGCGGAGGACGGATTCGAGGAACGCCCCGCCGAGGTGGTCCTCGGTGACCGTGTAATCGTCGAGGATGTCGTCCCGGTCGACGCCGAGGAGGTCGAGGACGAACGCCGCCACGAGGCCGGTGCGGTCCTTGCCCGCCGAGCAGTGGAAGACGATGCCGTCCCCGCACCGGTTCGCGATCGTGTCGACGGCGAGTGCGAGTCGCGGCCCGAAGTGGTCGATGAGGTAGTCGTAGATCCGGCGCAGGGAACGGTCGGTGAGGTCGAGTCCCGTCGTCTCGGCGAGCTCCCTCATCTCCTCGGCGCTCAGCGGCGCTGCCGGGAAGAACCGGTCCTCGAAGATCGGGAGTTCGATGTGGTCGACGTCGAGGCCGGCGAGGGCGTCGGGGTGCTTCGCCCGCTCGCCGATGTCCCGCAGGTCGAGGACGGTCGTGATCCCCAAGCGGCGCAGCTCCTCGCGCGAGCGGTCCGTGAGCTGGGCGAGGCCGTCGGCGCGGAACACCTTCCCCGTCGCCACGGACTCTCCCCCGCCCACGGGTGCCCCGCCGAGGTCGCGGAAGTTGAAGGTCCCCTCGATGTCGATCCTGTCCAGGCTCACTGTTCCTCGCTTTCGTCCGCGGCGACGCGTTCGTCGTCCTTGATCCGACGGTACTCGGCTTCGACGTCCTCGAGCGAGGCCATCGGTCCGCCCCGCCCCTGACCGTCGAAGGCGAAGGGGTGGCGACGGACGAGTTTGGCCTCGAGTCCGTCGATGACGGCGCCGAGGCTGTGGCCGTAGTCCTCTCCCCCGCTCTCATCGAGCAGCGCGGAGTGGAAGAGCACCTGGTAGAGGACATCGCCGAGTTCGTCGATGACGGCCTGCCGCGTCGCCGGGCCGGGCGAGGCGCGGAAGTCCGCCAGCGCCTCGATGAGCTCTTCCGTCTCCTCCCTGGCGTACTTCTCCAGGCTCGCATGGTCCTGTTCGGACGACCACGGGCACCGGGAGCGCAGCACCGCCATCGCCTCGACGATGCCGTCGACGCGGGGCGCCGCCTCCGCTGACGTGCCGCCGTCGCCGGTCATGCCTGAACGACCTCGGAGGGAACCACCTCGGCGGGGACGACCGGGAGGATCGCGTCGAGGAACTGGTGGGCCCAGCGGAGGATGTCGGAGTCGGTCATCTCCTTGGCTCCGAACCCGTTGCCGTCCATCGGCTTGGGCACGAGGACCGAGCGGATCGCGGGCTTGAGCAGCGACTTCGGATAGAGGCGCTTGAGCCGCACGACCTGGGAGTCCTCGAGTTCGACGGGTCCGAAGCGGACGAAGTTGCCCTGGACGACGATGTCGTTGACGCCCGAGGCGCGCGCCCGGATCCGCAGCCGGGCGACGTCGGCGAGGACGCCCACGGCCTCCGGGTAGGGACCGTAGCGGTCGACGAGTTCGTCGAGGACCTCCTGGAGTTCGTCCTCGTTCGCCGCGGCCGCGAGCTTCCGGTACGCCTCGAGGCGCAGCCGCTCGTGATCGACGTACTCGGCGGGCAGGTGGGCGTCGACGGGCAGCTCGATGCGCATCTCCGCCTCGGGTTCCGTGTCCTCGCCGCGGAAGTTCGCGACCGCCTCGCCGACGAGGCGGACGTAGAGGTCGAAGCCGACCCCTTCGATGTGTCCCGACTGCTGGCCGCCGAGGAGGTTGCCGGCGCCGCGGATCTCGAGGTCCTTCATCGCTACCTGCATCCCGGCGCCGAGCTCGGTGTGCGCGGCCAAGGTCGTCAGCCGGTCGAGGGCGGTCTCCGTGAGCTGGGTGTCGGCGGGGTAGAGGAAGTACGCGTACGCGCGTTCGCGGCCTCGACCCACGCGGCCGCGCAGCTGGTGGAGCTGGGAGAGGCCGTAGCGGTCGGCGTGGTCGATGATGAGGGTGTTGGCATTCGCGATGTCGATGCCGGTCTCGACGATCGTCGTGCACACGAGCACGTCGTACTTCTTCTCCCAGAAGTCGACGATGACCTGCTCGAGACGGTGCTCGTTCATCTTGCCGTGGGCGATCGCGATCCGGGCCTCGGGCACGAGTTCGGCGAGGCGGGCGGCCACGGCCTCGATGTCGCGCACCCGGTTGTGGATGTAGAAGACCTGGCCCTCGCGCATGAGCTCGCGCCGGATCGCGGCCTTGACCTGCTGGTCCTCGTACTTGCCGACGTAGGTGAGGACCGGGTGGCGCTCCTCGGGCGGGGTCGCGAGCGTCGACATCTCGCGGATCCCGGTCACGGCCATCTCGAGCGTGCGCGGAATCGGGGTCGCCGACATCGCCAGCACGTCGACGTTCGTGCGCATCGCCTTGAGCGTCTCCTTGTGCTCGACGCCGAAGCGCTGCTCCTCGTCGATGATGACGAGCCCGAGGTTCTTGAACCGCACCTCCCCGCTGAGGAGGCGGTGCGTGCCGATGACGAGGTCGAGCTTGCCGTCGGCGAGGTCGGACACGACCTTCTCCGACTCCTGCTTCGTCTGGAACCGGGAGAGCGCGCCGACGGTGACGGGGAATCCCGCGTACCTCTCGGCGAAGGTCTCGAAGTGCTGCTGGACCAAGAGGGTGGTCGGGACGAGGACGGCGACCTGTTTGCCGTCCTGGATCGCCTTGAACGCCGCACGCACCGCGATCTCCGTCTTCCCGTAGCCGACGTCGCCGCAGATGAGCCGGTCCATCGGCACCGACTTCTCCATGTCGGCCTTGACCTCGTCGATCGTCGTGAGCTGATCGGTGGTCTCGACGTAGTGGAAGGCGTCCTCGAGTTCGCGCTGCCACGGGGTGTCGGGCCCGTACGCGTGGCCGACGGTCGCCTGCCTGGCCGAGTAGAGGCGGATGAGCTCCCCGGCGATCTCCTTGACCGCCTTGCGCGCCTTCGCCTTCGTCGACTGCCAGTCGGCGCCGCCCATCTTGTTCAGACTCGGGTTCTCACCGCCGACGTAGCGGCTGACCTGGTCGAGGGCGTCGGAGGGCACGTAGAGTCGGTCACCGGGCTGGCCGCGTTTGGCCGGCGCGTACTCGATGATGAGATATTCGCGCGTGTGCTTGGCGGCGCCCTTGCCCGTCGTCCGCTGAGTCATCTCGACGAACCGTCCGACACCGTGCTGCTCGTGGACGACGAGGTCTCCGGGGGCGAGGTTGAGGGGGTCGACCTGGTTGCGCTTGCGGCGGGTCGGCAGCCTGCGCATGTCACGGGTCGAGGTCGCAGCCGCCCGCCCGAGGACGTCGGCCTCGGTGAGCACGGCGAGCTTGAGGTCGTCGAAGACGAAGCCCCCGAACGGGGCGGCCGTGGTCACGGTGACGAGGGCCTCGGGCGCATCGGTCGGGTCCTCGACGAAGGTCGCGGGCACCCCGGCCTCGGAGAACACCTCGACCATGCGCTGGCCCGGCCCTTGTCCTTCGGTGAGGACGAGGATCCGCCACTGGTCGTGGACGAGCCCGCGCACGTCGGTGAGGATCGCCTCGACGTCACCGGCGTAGCCCTTCGGCGGCCGGGCGGGGATGGAGAAGAGGTTCGCGTGCGGGGAGACGAGTTCGGCGTCGGTCGCAAACCCCCCGATCTCCCACCAGGCGAGTCCGATGAGTCCGGCGCCCTCGCGCATCTCCTCGAGCGTGCGGAAGGTCGCGGCGGAGAGGTCGATCGGCGAGTCCCCGCCCGCGGCGGCACCCGACCACGCGGCTTCCAGGAACTCGTTCGTCGTCACCACGAGGTCGGCGGCGCGCGCGGCCACACGTTCGGGTTCGGTGACGATGATCTTCGTGCCCTCGGGCAGGAGCGCGATGAGCGGTTCCATCCCGTCGGCGAGGACCGCGGTGAGCGACTCCATGCCCTCGACGGCGATGCCTGCGGCGATCTTCTCGAGCATGTCGGCGGCGGCGGGAAGGGTGGGGGCGAGCTCGGCGGCCCGCGCCCGGACGGAGTCGGTGAGGAGGAGTTCGCGGACCGGGGGCGCGGACAGGCGCAGGGGGTCGGCGTCCGCCTCGGCGGGGATGGAGCGCTGATCGGCGACGGCGAACTCACGGATCTCGTCGACCTCGTCGCCGAAGAACTCGATGCGCAGCGGATGGTCGACCGTCGGCGGGAAGACGTCGACGATGCCGCCGCGCACGGCGTACTCGCCACGGCGGGAGACCATGTCGACACGGGTGTAGGCGAGTTCGGTCAGACGCGCGGAGAACGCCTCGATCTCGGCTTCGTCGCCGACGGCGAGCTCGATCGGCGGGATCTCCCCGAGTCCCTTGGCCAGGGGCTGGAGGAACGCGCGGACGGGGGCGATGATGAACGTGAGTGCGCCCCCGGGCTTCGGGTGGGCGAGGCGGCGGAGGATCTCGAGGCGCTGACCGACGGTGTCCGAGCGCGGGGAGAGCTTCTCGTGCGGCAGGGTCTCCCAGCTGGGGAAGACGGCGATCGAGTCGGCAGGCACCCAGTCGGCCAGCGACCGCGCGAGGTCCTCGGCCTCCCGGGTCGTGGCGGTGACGATGAGCTGCGGTGAGGCGGCGGGCCCGGAGGAGACGGTGCGCCGCAGAATCGAGGGCCACAGTCCCTTGATCGCGTCGATGGTCCCGCCGGTCGTCGTCGGGTCGGCCATGGCCTCGACGAGTTCGGTCACGGTGGGATTCTGCAATGTGAGATCGAGTCCGTTGAGCACCTGGCAATTCTAGTCCACGCCCCTGACTCGGACCCGATCCGACCTGTGCGCGCCTGACCAGGACAGGGACCGGGAACGGGAGGGTCGACCGGGGCCGACACCCGACGCCGGGCTCCCTAACAGTACGGTCACGGGCCCGCGTCTCTGGGGGTTCTCCAAAGTTCGTGGCCGATAATCGAGGCATGAGCTCCGACAACTCCCCTCGTTTCACCGCCGAGGAGTCCCGGGCCCTCTTCGGCACCGACTCTCCGCACTCACCCCAGCCAGGCACCCGCCAGTCCCCCGGTGCGCGCCTGCGGTCGATGTACTCCGGCGGGTTCTCCCGCTTCGCCCCCGTCTTCATCCTGCTCGCGATCATGTGGATCGTCGAGATCGTCGACGCGATCCTGCCGGCAGACCTCGACGCCTTCGGCCTGCAGTCGTGGAACCCGATCGCCCTCTACGGGATCGTCACCGGTCCACTCCTCCACGCCGGGTTCGGACACCTGCTGGCCAACACGTTCCCGTTCCTCATCCTCGGCCTCTTCATCGCCGCCGAGGGCGCCCGCCGCTTCTGGCTCGTCACGGTGATCTCCGCGGTCGTCTCCGGCCTCGGCGCGTGGCTGACGACCTTCCCCGGCCACTACATCGTCGGCGCCTCGGGCATCGTCTTCGGTTACTTCGGCTACCTCGCGGTGCGCACGTGGTTCACCGAGGACGTCCTGCGCAGGATCATCTACTTCGCGATCGGGCTCTTCGTCTTCGTCACCTACGGCGCCTCCCTCGTCTTCGGGCTCTTCCCGCAGGCCAACGGCGTCTCGTGGCAGGGTCACCTCTTCGGCTTCATCGGCGGCATCATCGCCGCGTGGTACATCCACCGCCGGAGCGGTGCCCGTCCCGGGGCCTGAGTGATCGTCTGATCCGACGGTCCTTCCGACCGGTTCGTCCCCGCCCTCGCCGAGGCGGTCCCGGAGTCCTCAGCTGCGGGCGTGGAACTTCGCCTGCACGGGCAGCAGGCCCTCGATGATGCACATCTCGACGGCGTCGGCGACGTCGGAGACGAAGATCGGCAGGGTCGTGCGCTCGTCCTTCGCAAACGGCCGCAGCACGTAGTCGGCGGTGTCCTGGCGGCCGGCGGGCCGTCCGACGCCGGCGCGGATGCGCACGTAGTCCTTCGTGCCCAGCGCCGAGGTCATCGACCGCAGGCCGTTGTGTCCGCCCTCTCCCCCGCCGACCTTCGCCTTGATCGTGTCGAAGGGCAGGTCGACGTCGTCGTGGACGGCGATGATGTGGTCCGGGTCGATGCCGTAGAAGTCGGCGACCTGCCCCAGCGGCCCACCGGAGTTGTTCATGTATCCCGTCGAGGTGGCGAGGACGACCCGAGGTCCCGGCACCCCGGGAACGGACCCGGTGGGGAGCCGGCCGGTGCCGACGTTCGCACGCAGCTTCGTCCGCGTCAGGCTGATGCCCATGCGCGAGGCGAGTTCCGCGACGACCATCTGTCCGATGTTGTGCCGGGTCGCCGCGTACTCCGGTCCCGGATTGCCGAGTCCGAAGACCAGCCAGGCTTCGCTGCTCATCGTCGCCCTCTCCTCATCTCGTCATCCCTGCCGCCCGCCGAAGGCGTGTCCGGACCCAGGATAGGCAGATCGGCGGGCCGCCGTGGTGGCGGCCCGCCGGTCGTCGTGGTCACACTCGGGTGAGTGCCGGTCCGACCCCGGTCAGGGTCGGATCAGTGTTCTCACTCCTCCTCGGAGGCCTCGTCCTCGGAGGCGGCCTCGTCGGTCGACTCCTCGTCGGCGGCCTCGTCCTCGGTGGTCTCGTCGGCATCGGACTCGGTGTCCATCTCGAGCTCTTCGGAGATGTTGACGACAAGCAGCTCCGGGTCGGCGACGAGCTCGACGCCGGCCGGCAGCTCGACCTGCTCGGCGAGGATGTGCTCACCGGCGGGGCGGCCCTCGACGGAGACCTCGAAGAGCTCGGGCAGCTTGGTCGCGTCGGCGAGGACGGCGAGCGTCGACTCGACCTGCGAGACCATCGTGCCGGGGGCGGCGTCGCCGACGACGTGGACGGGGACGTCGACCTCGATCTTCTCGCCGCGCTTGACGATGATGAGGTCGACGTGCTCGATCTCACGGCGCACGGGCTCGATCTGGACGTCGCGGGCGATCGCGAGGACGTTCTTCGCGCCGTCGGTGCTCTCGATCTCGAGCAGGGCGTTGGCGTGCTTGAGGGCCATCATCGTGGCGTGTCCCTCGAGCGAGATGTGGACGGGGTCGCCGCCGTGGCCGTAGACGACCGCGGGGATGCGGCCGGCGCGGCGGATGCGGCGGGCAGCGCCCTTGCCGAATTCGTCGCGGGGTTCTGCGATGAGCTTGAAGTCAGCCATGTTTCTCTCCTTCGTGGTGATCTCTCATGCACCACGGCGAAACAGTCTGAAGCCGCACCCGGGGCCGCATACCAGGGCACCCGAAGTGGGTCAGGACCGCGTCGATCACGGAGACAGGCGTCTCCCTCGCCGAGGCAACCCGACTATTCTACGGCACCCTCGGTGAGTGCTCCAAGTCGTTCCTGCACGGCTGCCGCGCACGCGGCGAGTCCCTCCGCGGTGAGGAGGATGTCGTAGTGGTTGGTGCCGAGGACCTCGACGACCTCCATGCGCGGCCATCGCTGCCGGTAGGAGGCGACGAGCTCGGGCGGGTAGAGGCCGGGCTCGGCGGCGACGAGGTCGCGTTCGGCGGCGAGGAAGGCGACGTCGGACTGCTGCTCCTCGTCGCCCATGACCGCGGCCAGCGCCGCCGGGTAGGCAGCGCCCTGATACATGTCGGCGGAGTCGGCCTCCATCGCCTCGACCGAGGTCGAGGGCTGGAACGTGTCGTCGTCCTCGGCGGCGAGGTCGTAGACGAAGCTCTCGGTCGCCACGGTGTCGAGTCCGTCGACGAAGGCGGGATGGGCGGCGAAGAACGCGAGGTACTCCTCGACGGTGGTGAAGGTCATCGACAGCCTCTCGGCGGCTGGGCCGAGGACGGCGGCGATGAGGTCGTCGGTGTCGAGTGCGGCGTTGAGCTCCTCGCTCTCGGCCTCGCCGGGCGACAGCTCCTCCCCCGCGCCGGGCAGCGCGAGCGGGAGGGGAAGGCCGCCGTCGATGAGGACGGGGCCGCGGAAGCGCACGGTCGCCTCGGTGTCGGTGGTGGTGTCGTCGGCGCCGAGGGCCGCAGGCAGTCCGGCGAGCGTCATCGCGACGAATCCGCCCATCGAATGCCCGACGAGGGTGACGGTGCCCGAGTCGGAGAACGTCTCGATGGCGGTGAGGACGTCCTCGGCGTGGACGCGCATGCCGAAGGGACCGGGCAGGAGGCGTGAGTCCGCGCGTCCGCGCAGGTCCGGTCCGATGATGCGCACGCCCGGCAGGAGGGGGACGAGCCCGGCGAAGAAGAGGTGGTTCGAGGTGATGCCGTGGATGACGCACACGGTGGGCACGGGTCCGGGTTCGGCGGAGACCGGTTCCCACACCCCGACGGAGAGCGCGCCTCCGGCGACGTCCACCCTGTAGCGGTTGTAGTCATGGGTCGACATCGTCCGGGCTCCCTTCCCTCTCCTGCCTCCAGTGTAGAGCGAACCCCCGCTCGGGGGCGGGGGTTCGTCGGTGTCCACGGTGCGGTAGACGGCGGGTCTCAGACCTCGAAGAGGCTGGTCACCGACCCGTCCTCGAAGACCTCGTGGACCGCGCGGGCGATGAGCGGGGCGATCGAGAGCACCGTGAGCTTGTCGAAGATCTTGTCCTCGGTCAGCGGCAGGGTGTTGGTGACGATGACCTCGTCGGCCACGGAGTTCGACAGGCGTTCGACGGCGGGCCCGGAGAACACGGCGTGGGTGGAGACGACGATGACGTTCTTCGCCCCCGCCGCCATGCACGCGTCCGCGGCCTGGACGATGGTGCCTCCGGTGTCGATCATGTCGTCGACGAGGACGCACGTGCGGCCTTCGACCTCACCGACGACGCGGTTGGCCTTCGTCTCGTTCGGCCGCGTGATGTCGCGGGTCTTGTGGATGAAGGCCAGGGGCACGCCGCCGAGGGCGTTCGACCAGTTCTCGGCGACCTTGATGCGGCCGGCGTCGGGCGAGACGACGGCGAGGTCGCCGGGGTACTTGTCCTTGACGTAGCCGGCGAGGATCGGCATCGCGATGAGATGGTCGACCGGTCCGTCGAAGTAGCCCTGGATCTGGGCGGTGTGGAGGTCGACGGTGATGATGCGGTCCGCACCGGCGGTCTTGTAGAGGTCGGCGACGAGGCGGGCTGAGATGGGCTCACGGCCGCGGTGCTTCTTGTCCTGGCGCGCGTAGGGGAAGAAGGGGGCGATGACGGTGATCCGCTTCGCCGAGGCGCGCTTGAGGGCGTCGACCATGATGAGCTGCTCCATCAGCCATTCGTTGATGGGAGCGCTGTGCGACTGGAGGACGAAGACGTCGCAGCCGCGCACGGATTCGGAGAACCGGACGTAGATCTCGCCGTTGGCGAAGTTGTAGATGTCGGTCGGCAGGAGCTCGGTGCCCAGGTTCTCCGCCACCTGCTCAGCGAGTTCGGGGTTCGCCCGTCCGCTGACCAGGACGAGCTTCTTGTCGCCCGCCGTCGTTATCTCGTTCACTTATCCGTTCCCCTATCGGATGCGGCCTCGGCGGCCTGCGCTGCAGGCGTGCCGGGGCGGTTGGCTTCGACCCAGCCCTCCAGGTTGCGCTGCGGGGCCACATTGATGGCGAGCGCTCCTGCAGGGACATCCTTGCGCACCACGGTGCCCGCACCCGAGTAGGCGCCGTCGCCCACTGTGACCGGGGCGACGTACATGTTGTCCGAGCCCATCCGTGCGTGCCTGCCGATCGTCGTGCGGTGCTTGGCGACTCCGTCGTAGTTGACGAACACCGAGGCGGCGCCGATGTTCGAGCCCTCCCCGATCTCCGCGTCGCCGACGTAGCTCAGGTGCGGCACCTTCGCACCCGTCCCGATGTCGGCGTTCTTCGTCTCGACGAAGGTGCCGATCTTGCCGTCTGCGCCGAGCTTCGTGCCCGGGCGCAGGTAGGCGAAGGGTCCCACCGAGGCGCCGGGTCCGACGATCGCGAGCTCCGAGTGGGTGCGCACGACCTGGGCTCCGGCGCCGACCTCGGTGTCCTTGAGCGTCGAGTCGGGTCCGACGACGGCACCATCGTGGATATCCGTGGCTCCGAGGAGCTGGACGCCGGGGAGGATCGTGACATCCTGGCCGAGGGAGACGTCGACGTCGATCCACGTCGTGTCCGGGTCGATGATCGAGACGCCGGCCCGCATCCACTTCTCGCACGTGCGGCGGTTGAGCTCCTTCCCGAGCTGGGCGAGCTGGACGCGGTCGTTGGCGCCCTCGACCTGCCAGAGGTCGTCGGTCGCGGTGGCGGCGACGGGCAGGCCCGCGTCGTGGGAGACCCCGACGACGTCGGTGAGGTACTTCTCGCCCTGGGCGTTGTCCGTGGTCAGGGAGGCGAGACCGGTGCGCAGGGCCGTCGCGTCGAAGGCGTAGATGCCGGAGTTGATCTCACGGATGGCCCGTTCCGCCTCGGTGGCGTCCTTCTGCTCGACGATGCGCAGGAGGTTGCCGGCGGCGTCGCGGACGACACGGCCGTAGCCGGTGGGATCGTCCACCTCGGCGGAGAGGACGGTGACGGCATTGCCCTCGCCCTCGTGGACCTCGACGAGGCCGTTGATCGTCTCCGTCGTCAGCAGCGGGACGTCGCCGTAGGTGACGACGACGGTGCCGGCGAGGTCGGCGGGAAGCTGGGTGAGCGCGCACTCGGTGGCCCGCCCGGTGCCGGGGACCTCGTCCTGGTCGGCGACGAGGACGGTGCGCGTCGAGGTGACCGTGAGCTGGTCGAGGTGGGCGACGAGCTGGTCGCGCTCGTGGCGGACGACGACGACGAGGTGGTCGGGCGAGGTGCCCTCGGCCGCGGCGATCGCGTGATGGAGAAGGGAGCGCCCGCCGATCGGGTGCATCACCTTCGGCAGTGCCGACTTCATGCGAGTGCCCTGGCCGGCGGCCAGGACGATGACGGCAGTGGGACGGATCTGCGGCATTGAAAAGGTATCCTTCGCAAGTCGGATGGGGCCAGCTCCGCCCATAGGATTCGAACCTATACTGCACGGCTCCAAAGGCCGGCGTGCTGCCATTACACCAGGGCGGAACAGCGTGCGCCAGTCATAGGGCCCGCGCTCACGAGTACCCATCATGCCATTACGATGAACGGTATGGAAATTCTGCGCGAGGTGCTCCTCACCCTTCATCTTATCGGCATGGCGATCATCGTGGGAGGCTATTTCACGGTCATCCGCTCGCCTCGGGTGCTGCCGGGAATGCTCCACGCGTCCTACCTCCAGCTCGTCACCGGACTCCTCCTCGTCGGCCTCGCGGAGATGGGCGGCGGCCAGGTCGATCACATGAAGATCGGCATCAAACTCGTCGTCGCGATCCTCGTCACGGTCTTCGCATTCCTCGGCAACCGGCAGGAGAAGCGCTTCGCCGCAGAGACGGCGGTCGAATCAGCCGCGGCGGGCACGACCGCCTCGGCGAACGGAACCGTCACCGCTGTGCGGCACCCCTCGGCGACGATGGCACACCTCACCTTCGCCTTCGCGATCCTCAACGTCCTCGTCGCGGTCTTCGTCGGCTGACCTTCGTCTCCTCCCCCGGCTCAGCCACCTTCCGGGCGCTCGGGTGAGGGCGTCTGCCTGCGTCAGGGGCGGACGGTATCGTTGGTTCCGACATGACTGCTGCAGCTGACCACACTTCGATGACCGCCGACTCCCGCGCCGACGACCTGCTCTCTGGCCTCAACCCTCGGCAGCGGGAGGCCGTCGTCCACACGGGCTCTCCCCTGCTCATCGTCGCCGGTGCCGGATCCGGCAAGACGACGGTGCTCACCAGGCGCATCGCCTATGCCCTGGCCACCGGCCGCGCGCATCCGGGCGAAGTGCTCGCGATCACCTTCACGAACAAGGCGGCGAAGGAGATGGCCGAACGCGTCTCCGCGATCGTCGGACCGGCCTCGCGGGCGATGTGGGTCTCGACGTTCCACTCCGCGTGCGTGCGCATCCTCCGCCGGGAGGCGAAGACGCTGGGCAGAAGCACGAACTTCACGATCTACGACGCCCAGGACGCGCAGCGCCTCGTCGCGCAGATCCTCAAGGAGCTCGGCCTCGACTCGAAGAAGTACGCGCCGCGGTCGATCCTCCACCGGATCTCCAACCTCAAGAACGAGCTGCAGACGGCCGAGGACTTCGTCCCGCGCCCGAACAATCCCGCCGACGAGGTCTTAGGCGACGTCTTCCGTCGCTACACCCAGCGTCTGCGCCTGGCCAACGCCTATGACTTCGACGACCTCATCGCTGAGACCGTCCACCTCTTCGGGGCCTTCCCCGAGGTCGCCGACTCGTACCGTCGCCGGTTCCGCCACATCCTCGTCGACGAGTATCAGGACACGAACCCCGCCCAGTACGCCCTCATCCGGGCACTCGCCGGTGACGGCGCGGGCGGGTCGACCGGTGCCGAGCTCACCGTCGTCGGCGACGCCGACCAGTCGATCTACGCCTTCCGCGGAGCGACTGTGCGCAACATCGTCGAGTTCGAGCAGGACTTCCCCGCCGCCGAGGTGGTCCTCCTCGAGCAGAACTACCGTTCGACCCAGAACATCCTCGATGCTGCGAACGCCGTCATCGCCCACAATCAGGACCGCAAGGACAAGCGCCTGTGGACCTCCGAGGGCGGGGGCAAGCCGATCGTCGGCTGGGTCGCGGAGAACGAACAGGCCGAGGCACGCTTCGTCGTCGACCGCATCGACGAGCTCATCGACGAGGAGAAGTACACCTACGGCGACTTCGCCGTCTTCTACCGCACGAACGCCCAGTCCCGGGCGATCGAGGACGCGCTCGTCCGCTCGGGCATCCCCTACAAGGTCGTCGGCGGCACGCGGTTCTACGAGCGCAAGGAGATCAAGGACGCCCTCGCCTACCTCCGCGTCATCGCCAATCCCGACGACGACGTCAACCTCCGCCGCATCCTCAACGTGCCCAAGCGCTCGATCGGCGACCGCACCGAGGGAATCATCGCCGACTTCGCGGACCGGGAGGGCATCAGCTTCTATGCCGCACTCGGTCGCCTCGGCGAGATCCCGCACCTGTCCACCCGCGCCGAGTCCTCGGTGGAGAAGTTCTACGCTCTCCTCCGCGATCTCTCCGCCACCGCCGAGGTGGCCCCCGTCTCCCGCGTCATCGAAGCGATCCTCGAACAGAGCGGATACCTCGAATCCCTGCAGAAGAGCACGGACCCGCAGGACGAGTCCCGGGTCGACAACCTCGCCGAGCTCGTCGCCGTCGCCGAGGACTTCTCCGCGACTCGTGCTGTCGCCGCCGATCCGGAGGCCGCCGACGCCGACCATGGACAGTCCGAGGCCGCTGACGCGGACCCCACCCCCGCCGAGGCGGGCCGACCGTCGGATGCCGAAGCGCAGTCCCCCGCCGAGGCGGCCGCAGACGCATCGATCGACGCATTCCTCGAACAGGTGGCGCTCGCCTCGGACACCGATCAGATCCCCGACGCCGAGCTCGGGCAGGTCACTCTCATGACCCTCCACACGGCGAAGGGCCTCGAGTTCCCCGTCGTCTTCCTCACCGGCCTCGAGGACGGCGGCTTCCCACACGCCCGCTCGTTCGAGAATCCCAGCGAACTCTCCGAGGAGCGGCGCCTCGCCTACGTCGGCCTCACCCGGGCGAGGCAGCGACTGCTCGTCACCCGCGCGGAGACGCGCAGCATGTGGGGTCAGCCGCAATACAACCCGCCCAGCCGCTTCCTCACCGAGATCCCCGAGAACCTCATCGAATGGGAGAGCACCGGCAGCTTCTCTTCGGCCCTCGGCAGCGGCGGCGGGAGCAGCTTCGGCGGCTACGGTGCGCGCGGATACGGCGGCGGGTCCTCCTCGCGCGGAGGCTCCGGCGCTTCCGGTGTCGGCGGGTCCTCACGCACCTCGGGAGCCTCCCGCGGCTCTCGCGCCGCGAGTGCGCCCTCGGCAGGCTTCCCGAATCGCATCCGCCCCAACCGTGAGGTCATCTCGGTGTCCGTGGGCGAGAAGGTCTCCCACGAGTCCTTCGGCCTCGGGACCGTCACCGAGGTCAACGGCACCGGCGACAAGACCGTCGCCGTCGTCGACTTCGGTTCGGCCGGCACGAAGCGCCTCCTCCTCCGCTACGCCCCGGTCGAGAAACTCAGCTGACCGCCCCCAGGGCACAGAGAAGCGCCGAGGTGATCATCCACCTCGGCGCTTCGTCCATGCCGGACGCGGCAATGGACTGAGGATCACTGGTTGCCGATGGCTCCATCGGCGCCGTCGCGGCCCTGGTTGATCTGGTCTTCGAACTTCCCGCCGGAGAGATTGTTGGCGGCATCGGAGGCCTTGTCGAGACCCTGGTCGCTGATCTCTTCGCCCTTATCGCTATTCACGGCGTCCTTGGCTTTGTTGGTCAGGTCATCAAATCCCATGCTGTCTCCTTTCATCGGAAGAGGCCCGTACGGACCTCCTGACGCAGACCACGATGCCACTTTCGTCACCGAGGGCAACCGGAACCTCCGACTTTCACAGAGATCTCCCAATGTGACCATCGCCACTGCCTCGGTAACTTCTCGGCGACTCCGGGCGCCGGCAGCCCTGCCCGTCACTCTCGCTGACGTCAGCGGCTCTGCGGGACGACGATCGCGAGTCCGACGAGGAGGGCTGTGAAGATCAGGCAGGTGAGGATGTCGACGCCCTTCGAGCGGTTGACCCAGAACTCGCCCCACGGCGAGGGCATCGACCGCATGAGCGCGAGTCCCCCGGGGACGGCGGCGAGGACGAAGGCCCCGAGCCGGAAGTCGATGAATGCGCACGCTGCGGCCACACCGGTCGCCGCGAGGCAGCCGAGCAGCACCCAGTCCTTCGAGACCGGATGCGAGTAGCGCCGCTTCCAGTAGATCCACCGCTTGGCGAGCGCCCCTCTCCCCCGCCGGGCATGGCGGGGGGAGGTGCGGGTCCGCTCAGTGGAAGAAATGGCGGCTCCCTGTGAGGTAGAGGGAGACTCCGGCGTCCTCGGCCGCGGCGATGACCTCGTCGTCGCGGATCGACCCACCGGGCTGGACGACGGCGGTGACACCGGCGTCGAGGAGGATCTGGAGTCCGTCGGCGAACGGGAAGAACGCATCGGAGGCGGCGACGGAGCCGGAGGCGCGTTCGGCACCGGCGCGCTCGACGGCGAGCTTCGCCGAGTCGACCCGGTTGACCTGACCCATGCCGACGCCGACCGAGGCGCCGTCCTTGGCCAGGAGGATCGCATTCGACTTCACCGACCGGCACGCCTTCCATGCGAACTCGAGATCGGCGAGCACCGCGGGGTCCGCGGCCGGACCGGCGGCGAGCGTCCAGGACTTCGGCGAGTCGCCCTCGGCCTGGAAGACGTCACGGTCCTGGACGAGGAAACCGCCGGTGATCTGGGTGATCTCCTCGGCCGGGGCGTCGATGTCCCCGAGTTCGATGAGGCGCAGGTTCTTCTTCGATGCCAGGATCTCGAGCGCCTCGGGCGAGAACGACGGGGCCGCGAGGCATTCGGTGAAGATCGGCTTGATCGACTCCGCGAGTTCGGCGTCGACCTCGCGGTTGACGGCGATGACACCGCCGTAGGCCGAGAGCGGATCCGAGGCGTGGGCTGCCCGGTGGGCGGCGGCGGGGGTCTCGGCGACGGCGATGCCGCACGGATTGGCGTGCTTGATGATCGCGACTGCCGGCTGGTCGAAGTCATAGGCGGCCCGGATCGCGGCATCGGTGTCCGTGTAGTTGTTGTACGACATCGGCTTGCCGCCGAGCAGTCTCGCCCCGGCGATGCCGCGCGTGCCGTCGGAGTAGACGGCGGCCGACTGGTGGGGGTTCTCCCCGTAGCGCAGATCCGCGAGCTTGTTCCCGGTCAGTCCCGCGAAGTCGGGCTGCTCGCCCGCGGGAGCGAGCTCCCCGGCGAACCACGAGGCGACGTCGGAGTCGTAGGCCGCGGTGTGGGCGAAGGCGCGGGCGGCGAAGGCCCGGCGGGAGGCGAGGTCGAAGCCCTCCCCTGCCGCCGCCTCGGTGACGGCCGGATAGTCGGCAGGGTCGGTGATGACGGTGACGGTGGGGTGGTTCTTCGCCGCGGCACGGACCATCGAGGGTCCGCCGATGTCGATCTGCTCGATGCACTCGTCGAAGCCCGCACCGCTGGCGACCGTCTCGGCGAACGGGTAGAGGTTGACGACGACGAGGTCGAAGGGCTCGATCCCGAGGTCATCGAGTTGGCTGAGGTGCTCGGGCTTGCGCGAGTCGGCGAGGATCCCGGCATGCACCTTGGGGTGGAGGGTCTTGACACGGCCTTCGAGGGTCTCGGGGAACCCGGTGAGCGCTTCGACCTCGGTGACCTCGACTCCGGCTTCGGCGATCCGCGCGGCCGTCGATCCCGTGGAGACGATCTCGACTCCGGCGGCGGCGAGCCCACGGGCGAGCTCCGTCAGTCCGGTCTTGTCGTAGACGCTGATGAGCGCTCTCCTGATCGCGCGGGTTCCTGTCACAGGTCCTCCTTGAGGGCTTGGTGGGTGATCGGCTCAGACGACGACGTCCGCCGCGGCGGGGTATCCCGAGACGTGGCGGCCGTCGATGGTGAGATCGTGGGTGGTGAGGAAGCGGAGCAAGCGGACGACTTCCTCCCGCTCCCGGGTCTTGATGCGCTCGTGGACGCTGTCCTCGGTGTCTCCGTCGAGCACCGGGACCGTGAACTGCGTGATGATCGGGCCCGTATCGACCCCGGAGTCGACGAGGTGGATCGTCCCGCCGGTGACCTTGACGCCGTGGGCGAGCGCGTCGCGGACGCCGTGGGCGCCGGGGAAGGCCGGCAGCAGCGCCGGGTGGGTGTTGATGATCCGCTGGTCGAAGGCGGCGATGAAGTCGGCGCCGAGGATGCGCATGAAGCCGGCGGAGACGACCCAGTCCGGGTCGAGGTCGGCGACCGTGTCGCGCAGCCGCACATTCCATGCATCGCGGTCGGAGAAGTCCCGAGGGCGGACGACGAAGGTGGGGATGTCCGCGGACTCGGCCCGGGCGAGGACACCCGCGGTCGGAGAATCGGAGCCGATCGCGACGATCTCGACGTCGGCGGATCCGGGTCCGGTGAAGGCGTCGATGACGGCCTGGGTGAGGGTACCTGAGCCGGAGGCCAGCAGAACGATGCGCACGAAGGCCATTCTATCCTCGCCGTCACGGGCGCACCGACCCGGACCGTGCCGGCTTCCGCTGGGGCCGGACCGGGCGCCGAGGCGATTGCCAGTCGACTGTGACAAAATGACGGGGTGACGTCACCGAACAGCACCGAAGAGAAGAATGCCCCCACCCCCGAGGAGGAGAGGCAGGCCGCGCCGGCGCGGCACGGACTCATCCTCATCCTCCTCGTCCTGGCCGCGGTGCTGACGTTCACCTATCCGCTGCCCTTCAAACTCGCCGCCGCGGGCTTCGCGATCGCCGCGATCGTCTGGTCGGTCCGCTACATCATCGCCGTGGTCAGAGCGAAGCAGAAGCGCAGCATCTCCCTCGGCGTCCTCGGCGGACTGCTCAGCGTCTACCTCGTCTTCTCCACCCTCTCCTCCGTGGTGCTCTGGCCCGTCCAGTCGAGCTACGAGGAGTGCGTGCGGGATGCGATCACCCAGCAGGCGGAGCTCAAGTGCGCGAGCGACTACGAGGACGGACTGGGCTCCTGGTTCAAGCAGATCACCGGACAGGACCTCGAGCTGCCCGGCTCGAACTGAGCACAGCGCACCTCTGAGCGGCCTCCGGTGCCGCAGTTCCGACCCCACCAGTCCGACCACCACCCGGGGTGTCGGCGATCAGCTGCGCTCGCTTCCCGCGAGAGCCTCGTCGTCCTCGCGGTCGAACTCCATGTGCGAGAGCATGGTCAGCCCGCAGCCGATGCTCAGACCCAGACCGACCCATCCGGTGACCGCGAGCGCGGAGACGAGGGGTGAGGGACCGAAGGCGGCGAGCCCGATGGGACCGATCGCACCGAAGGAGAAGAGCGCAGCGGTCTCACCGACGATGAGGACGAGCCCGGACGCGACGGCCACACTCATCCATCCGGCGGCATGGACCCGGCGGGCATGCGCGCGGCCGATGACGACGCAGCCGATCCCGAGGAGGACGAGGAGGACCGGTGCGGCCTTCGCCCACACCGGGTATCCCCCGACGAGGAGTTCGAGCACGGGAACGTCGGGCACAGGTCCCGAGGCCGTGAGGAACGCCGAAGAGACGCCGTCGCCGATGCCCACCCCTGTGCCGGCGATCCACGACAGCGCGCTGAAGAGCGCTCCCGGAGCGAAGAGCACCTGGACCACGACGAGGCCGATGCCGGCCGACAGCGGGGAGCTGTAGGCCTCCATCGCCTCGGCGAGGTCGGCCCACCGCAGTCCGAGCCCGACGGCGATGACGACGACGGCGAGTCCGAGGGCGCCGAAGAGCACGCGCCTGCCCAGGGCGGTCGCGGCACTCCAGACCTCCTCGTCGAGTCCACTCAGCCACGGGAGGTCGACGACGCCGCGGACCCGGACATAGCCGAAGGCGAAGGCCGTCGCGAGCAGGGCGAGCAGCCGGAGGACGCCGAGCGGATCGAGAGTCGCCTCCCCGACGAGGACGGCGAGCACGACGAGCGGCCCCGCGTAGACGAGGGCGAAGCCCGAGAGCGCCATGGCGCACGTCGCCCACCACGGAGTCTCCTCCGCCTCATCGCCGGGCTGAGGATCGGCATCGGAGAGCACAGTGATGAGTCGGGCCGCCCCCGAGGCGAGGAGGGCCCACACTCCGAGGGTGACGAGGCTCGGGGGCAGTGAGAAGTCGAAGCCCATCGTCGACATGCTCAGACCGTGGACGACGGCCCAGAGGGCGAAGGCCCACTCGGGGATGATCGAGTAGTCGAGCTGGGCGCCGAGGCCGACGAGCCAGAAGACCGTCGCGACGACGAACGCCGAGGGCACGACGATGAGGCCGAGGCGGAAGGCTTCGACCATGCCCAGGAGGACGGGATGGCGCGTGGAGCTCTGAGGTGGAGAAGTGTGCATCGGTACCATTTTCGCCGACGGCAAGCGCACATTGCGGTATTGACCACGCGATTCCCACGTCCGGGACGTACAATTGCGCCAGAACGCGCGTGTCGGAAGTTAAGGAAGCAGACTGCGATGAGCAACGGGAACGACGAACAGAATGTTCCGCCCCCACCGAACGATCCTCCCCACCGGAACACGGACGCGTCGACCGGCGAGGGCAGTACGGGCGTGACGGGTTCGGGAAGCGGTCCGAACCGAGCGTCCGCAGGTGAGGAGACGGTCGCGATGCCGAGCCCGTTCTCCTCGGACCGTGATGCGCGGGAACCCGCGGCGGATCGTGATGCGCAGAACACCGCGGCGAAGGAAGCCGACGAGACGTCGTTCGGCTCCGACGCTCCCCCGTTCGGGGCCGCTGACCAGGGCAGAGGTCCCGGATCGCAGCAGACTTCGGACGGCGCTGCGACCACTCCCCAGCCGCGCGTCGAAAGCGGCGCTCCGTCGGGCCCGGGCGCCGGAGGCCCGCAGGGGCAGGGCCCCGGTGCCGACAACGGCTCGCAGTGGTCGGGATCGCGCAATGAGCAGGGTCCTCAGTCGGCACCGCATTTCGGCGGGTCCCCATCGCAGCCCGGCGCACCCCAGTACGGCGGACCCGACCAAGGTGGATCGCAGCCCGGCGGCCCGCAGTACGGCGCACCCGGCCCCCAGTTCGGCGGTCCGGGGCAGAACGGTCCTCAGCAGGGCGGCCCTCAGCAGGGCGGCCCCGGCGGTTATTCGAACGAACAGGGCACGAGCCGCTACCCCGCCGTACCGGAGCAGAACGGCGGGTACCGGAACCCGGCGGGTCCGTACCAGAACCAGTCCGACCCCTACCAGAGCGGACCGCAGCAGACCGGTTCGGGGCAGCGGACGGGTTCGGGACCCGGGTCGTCCCAGGCCCTCCCGCAGCCGGCACCGGCCCCCGGTTTCGCCGGTTCGACCGCAGCGACGACCCGGGCAGAGTCCCGGGCACCGAAGAAGAAGGGGAAGCTGCCGCTCTTCATCGCCCTCGGTGCCGTCGTCCTCGTCCTCGTGCTCGTCCTCGTCGGTGTTCTCGTCGTCAACTCGGTGAACAAGAACAACTACGGACCGGACTCGGTTGCCGAGGACTACGTCGCGGCGCTGAACAAGGGTGACTTCGCCGCTGCGGAGAAGATCGCCCCGTCCCCGCGTCCTGAGGGCACGAACCTCGACCTGCTGTCGACG
Organism: Brevibacterium sp. LS14; assembly: GCF_012027885.1. Lineage (NCBI taxonomy): Bacteria > Bacillati > Actinomycetota > Actinomycetes > Micrococcales > Brevibacteriaceae > Brevibacterium > Brevibacterium sp. LS14. The sequence goes on along the minus strand of NZ_SJXG01000035.1, from coordinate 15,587 downwards.
AACTTCACCGAGTCGTCGCCGGCGAAGATCAAGAACGCGAAGGTCGAATCCTCGAACGTCGACGGTGACAACGGCAAAGTCACCGTCAGCTACACGCTCGACGGAGCGAACTACAACGTCGATCTCACCGCGAAGAAGGACGGCAAGCAGAACCTCTTCTTCGACAAGTGGGCGCTGACCGGGCCCGCGCTCCACGTCATCTCCCTCGACGTCCCCGCCGCTGACGGACTGACGATCAACGGCACCGACTACAAGGCGCAGGCGGGCACGACGGCCTTCGCCGTCTACCCGGGCAAGTACGAGTTCGCGATCCCTGCGAGCAAGTGGGTCTCCGAGGCCTCGGACACCGCTGCGGCGAACTTCCCGCAGGCCTATGCCCCGGGTGATCAGCCGAGCGGCGAGCAGGTTTCACCGCTCACGCTCAACCTCGATCTCGCCCCGACCCCGGACTTCGAGAAGGAGGTCCAGAAGCAGGTCGATGCCGAGCTCGAGAAGTGCTTCGACAACAAGGACATCAAGCCCAAGTGCAAGTTCATCAAGTTCGATCCCACGCAGATCCCGGTCGGCGGCACGGACAAGAAGCTCGATGAGCTCGCGAAGAAGAACACCGCGAAGTGGAACATCAAGGAGATGCCCGACGTCAAGGCCTCCTTCGGGGTCGGTGACACCAACACGGGGTCGTTCTTCACCGAGAAGAACGGCAGCTTCGACTTCAGCGTCGACGGAAAGCAGCGCGGCTCCTCGTACTTCTCGAACGGGAATCCGCTGTCGGTGTCGGGAAGTGTGACGATCGAGGGCGACAAGCTCTCCGTCGAGTTCTTCGACTTCTGACGCTCTCCCTCCGACGGTGATCGCCGGGACTCCTGTCGGAGTCCCGGCGATTCTCGTCTCGCTCAGGCTCCGTCGAGGACTGCGCGCCGCGGCAGGGGGACGGCGGCGGCGGCTTCGAACCACCGGCCAGCGGCGATGACGAGGTCGTCGGCGAAGCGGCGCCCGGAGATCTGCACGCCGATCGTCCGCCCGTCGCCGGTGAATCCCGCGAGCACGGTCGCCGCCGGCTGCTCCGACATGTTGTAGGGCATCGTGAACCCGATGTGCCCCATGGGCGCGGTGGCATCGGGGTAGGGCATCGGCTGTTCGGCTGCGAACGCCGCGTCCGGGGCCACCGGGGAGAGGACGAGGTCGAGGTCGCCCGTCGCAGCGACGATGCGCCGTCGGATCTCCTGCACGCTGTGGTAGCACTCCATGAGGCGCGAACCCGTGACGTCGGCCCCGCCCTGGGCCCACTCCCGGATGTAGGGCAGGATGAGCTGCTGTTCGGCGAACGGGAGCGCCCGGAGGTCGTTCCACGACCGGACCCGCCAGAACAGGTCCATGTCGGCGAGCAGACCGTCGTCGATGAAGGGGGCGACGGGCACGATCTCGGCTCCGGCGGTGCGGAATGCCGCGGCCGCCTCGGCGATCGCGTCGGTCGTCTCCGACGTCGCAGGGACCCCGCACCCGGCGTCGAGGTGGAGGCCGATGCGCAGGCCCGCAGGATCGAACGGCGACGATGACGCATCGGCACCATCGGCGGCGCCGGCGGGAAGCCGCGTCCAGTCACGGTCGTCGGGGGCGGAGATGACGGTCATCGCCGCGGCGACGTCGGCCATGGTGCGCGCCATCGGGCCCGCGCAGCGTCCCATGTAGGGGGCGTCGAGCGGGACCCGTCCGAAACTCGGCTTGAGGCCGGCGAGGCCGAGCCAGGTGCACGGCAGGCGGATCGATCCTCCGATGTCGGAGCCGATGTGGATGGGCCCGTAGCCGGCCGCGGCCGCGGCACCGGCACCGGCGCTCGATCCGCCCGTCGTCAGGCTCGGGTCGAGCGGGGACCGGGTGATGCCGTGGAGCGAGGAGACCCCCGAGGAGAGCATGCCCCAATCGGGCATCGTCGTCGATCCGACGATGACGGCCCCGGCCTCGGTGAGCCTCTCGGTGATCGGCGCATCGTGGTCGGCGAGTGGCACGTCGAGCCACGCATGGCCCGACGGCATCGGCACTCCCCTGCGCGCGATGTTCTCCTTGATCGTCACCGGCACCCCGTCGAGGGGTCCGAGTGGAGCCCCGGCCGCGAAGCGGCGGGCGCTCGCTTCGGCGGCCTCACGGGAGCGCTCGTCGTCACGGTGGTGGAGGGCGTTGATGACGGGTTCGCATGCGTCCATCCGCGACTGCACGCTCGCGAGCACCTCGAGCGGGGAGAACTCCCCCTCGGCGTATCCCGCGGCCATCTGCGCTGCGGTCAGATCGGACAGAGCCGTCATCGTCCTCTTCTCCTTCGTCGTGGGTCTCGGGTCGGCGTCTCGGCTCAGCCGGTGAGCGCGGCGGCCAGGGTCGGGGTCGCGGCGATGAGGCTCGCCGTGTACTCCTCTCGGGGTGCGGTGTAGACCTGCTCGGTCGTCCCCGCCTCGACGATGCATCCGTCCTTCATGACGATGACATCGGAGCACAGATGCCTGACCACGCCGAGGTCGTGGGAGACGAAGAGCAGGGTGAGGGCGTAGTCGTCGACGAGGTCGGTGAGGAGGTTGAGCACCTGCGCCCGGACGGAGACGTCGAGGGCGGAGACGGGCTCGTCGGCGACGAGGATCTGGGGCCGGGTGACCAGTGCCCGCGCGATCGAGATCCGCTGCCGCTGTCCGCCGGAGAACTGGTGGGGGTAGCGCCGCATCGCTGCGGTGTCGAGGTCGACTGCGGCGAGCATCGCCTCGACCTCGGCGAGGCGCTCGTCGCGTCCGATGCCCTTGGCGATGAGCGGTTCGGCGACGATGTCCTCGACCCGCGTCCGCGGGTCGAGGGAGGCGAAGGGATCCTGGAAGACGATCTGGAGGTCCTCGCGCAGACGGCGCAGCGCCGAGGCGGACGCCGACTCGACGGCGATGTCGCCGACGCGGACATGGCCGCTCGTCGGTCGGTCGAGACCGGAGAGGATGTTGAGCAGCGTCGACTTCCCCGACCCCGATTCGCCGACGATCCCGAGCCGCTGGCCCCGTGCCACCGTGAAGCCGACCCCGTCGAGTGCGCGCACCGGAGCCCGCCGCCGCAGCAGTCCCCCGGATCGGTAGAGCTTCGAGACGTCGGCGACCTCGATGAGAGGCGATGCATCCCGTCCGCGCGGCGAAGGGCCGTGGCCCGGCGGGTCCGCAAGGCCCTCCTCTGCCGCCGAGGCGGTCGTCGCCTTCCCGGCCGGCGTCCCCGATGGGTCTTCGCCCGGCCCCGTGTAGTCGAGTGCCGTGCGCAGGGTGAAGAGGTGCCCGTCGGCGTCGGTGGCGTCGAGATCGGAGGAGGCGAGCAGGCCCCGGGTGTAGGGGTGCTGCGGGTCGGTGAAGATCTCTTCGACCGTGCCGGTCTCGACGATGCGGCCCTGGTACATGACGATGACCCGGTCGCACAGTCCCGCGACGACGGCGAGGTCGTGGGTGATGAAGAGCAGCCCCGCCCCGACGGCGTCGACCCTTTCGGCGATGAGGTCGAGCATCTGCTTCTGCACCGTGACGTCGAGGGCGGTCGTCGGTTCGTCGCAGATGAGCAGCCGCGGGGCGTTGGCGAGGGCGATCGCGAGCATGACCCGCTGCCGTTGCCCTCCGGAGAGCTGGTGCGGGTAGGCCAGGCGGGCGCTCTCGGGAGCGGGCATCCGCACGTCGCGGAGGAGTTCGAGCACCCGTCCGGGGACCTGCGCGCGGGGGACGCCGCCGTGGAGGCGCAGCGCCTCGGCGATCTGGTCGCCGACCCGCATGAGCGGGTTGAGCGCGCTCATCGGCTCCTGGAAGACCATCGACACGAGATCCGCGCGCATGCGGGCCAGCCGCTTCTCGCTCGCGGTGAGGACGTCGCCGTCGAAGCCGGCGAGGCGGATCGTCCCCGTCGCGTGGAGTTCGTCGGGAAGCAGTCCCATGATCGAGGCCGCGGTCAGGGACTTCCCCGACCCCGATTCGCCGATGAGCCCGACCCGCTCCCCCGGGACCAGCCGGAGAGAGACGGAGTCGAGGACCGGTTCCCCGCTTCCGGCCGGGGTGATCGTGAGGTCGGTGACGTCGACGAGGGTCTCGGTCATCTCAGCGCACCTCCATCTTCGGGTCGAAGCGGTCGCGGAGTCCGTCGCCGAGGAGGTTGAAGCCGAGGACGGCCACCGCGATGGCCAGGCCCGGCCACAGCGCGAGTTCGGGACGGGTGGCGAGGAACTGCTGGGACTCCTGGAGCATCCGCCCCCACGAGGGCACCGGCGCCTGGGTGCCGAGGCCGAGGAAGGAGAGCCCCGCCTCGGCGAGGACGGAGATCGCGAACGTCACCGACGCCTGGACGATGACCATGCCGGCGATGTTCGGCAGGACGTGGACGACGGCGATCGCGGCGGTGCCCCGGTTCGCGGCGCGGGCGGCCCGGACGTACTCGGAGCCGAGCACCTGCATCGTCCCCGACCGGGCGACACGGGCGAACCCGGGGATGGAGGCGATGCCGACGGCGACCATCGCCGGGCCCGTCCCCGGCTGGTAGACGGCGGCGAAGATGATGGCGAGCAGAAGGGCAGGGAAGGCGAGGAGGATGTCGTTGGCGCGCATGATCAGGGCGCCCAGCCACTGACCCCACGGGTACTGGGCGAAGACCGCGGCGAGGATCCCGATCGGGGTGCCGATGAGCAGGGCGATGCCGACGGCGACGACGCCGACCATGAGTGTGATCCGTGCGCCGTACATGATCCACGTAAGGGTGTCCCGGCCGAAGCGGTCGGTGCCGAGGGGATGGGCAGGGCTGCCCGCCTGCAGCCGGGCTGCCGGGTCGACGGCAGCGGGATCGTAGGGTGTCCAGACGAAGGAGACGAGGGCGAGGAGGACGACGAGGGCGACGAGGACAGCACCGATGATCATCGGCGCTCCGACACGTCTGCGCGGACGCCGTCCCCGGCCGCGGGCACCGACGACATGCTCGGCGGCCGGGAGGCCGTCGGCGTGGACGCGGTCGCGTGGGTTCGTCGCGCTCATGCGGCAGCCCTCAGTCGCGGATCGACGACCGGGTAGAGGAGGTCGACGACGAAGTTGATGAGGAGCACGAGCACGATGAGGACCATGACGATGCCCTGGACGGTGACGAGGTCGCGGTTGGATACGGCTCGCACGAGCTCGGAGCCGATGCCGGGGAGGACGAAGATCTGTTCGATGACGACGGCGCCGACGAGCAGGGTCGCGAGCTGGACCCCGGCGACGGTGATAACCGGGATCGCCGCATTGCGCAGTCCGTGCCGGAACAGCGCCCGGGTCCGGGTCAGCCCCTTCGCCCGGGCGGTGCGGATGTAGTCCTCGCGCATGACGTCGAGGACGGCGGAGCGGACGTAGCGGGTGAGGATCGCCGCCTGGACGAGGGCGAGGGAGACGACGGGGAGGACGAGGCGGGCGAGGAAGCCGCCGACGCCTTCGATCGGCGCCATCCACCCCTGGGAGGGGAACCACCCGAGGGTGAGGGAGAAGACCATGACGAGGAGGATCGCGGCGAGGAAGCTGGGGATCGCGATCCCGATCTGGCTGAGCGCCGAGATCGTCGCCCCCACCCAGCTGCGCTGCTCGAGGGCGGCGAAGGTGCCCAGCGGCACGGCGATGAGCACGGCGACGATGATCGCCGCGACGACGAGGATCGCGGTGACTTGGACGCTGTCGACGATGACCGGGGTGATCGGGGCGCCGGTGACGTAGGACGTTCCGAAGTCCCCGCGGACCATCCCGCCGAGCCAGTCGAGGTAGCGCACGAGCGCCGGCTCATCGAGGCCATAGCGGGACTCGAGCTCCGCCACCGCCTCAGCGGTGGCGTTCGTCCCCAGGGCCACCTGCGCCGCATTGCCCGGCAGGACGCTCATGAGGGCGAACACCGCCACCGAGGCGACGAGGAGGGAGAGGAGGAACTGGACGAGCCGACCGAGGACGTAGGCGATCATGGTCGGGACAGGTCAGTTCCAGCTGAGGTCGGCGATGCGGAAGGCATCCGAGACGCGGTTGACGGGGATGCCTGCGACATCGGCCTTGGCGACGACGAGGTTGGGGAAGAGGAAGAGGAAGTCGGCGGCCGCGTCCTCGGTGATCGTGCGCGCGATGTCCTTCATCCCGGAGATGTACTCCTCCTCGGTGCCCGTGTCGGCCTTCTCCGCGAGCTCCCTGATCTTCGCATCGTCGTAGCCGGTGTAGTAGTCGGAGGAGAAGACGGTGAGGATGTCGCGGGGTTCGGCGTGGTTGATCACCGACATGTCGTACTCGTGCTTCGTGAAGGTCTTGTCCAACCACACTGCGGGGAACTCCTGCGTCTCGATCTTCGCGGTGAGACCGACCTCGCTCAGCTGCGAGGACACGATCTCGGAGATCGCCTTCGCGTACGGCAGGTTGGGCACGGTGAAGGTGAACTCCTCGCCGGTGAGCCCGGCGTCGTCGATGAGCTGCTTCGCCTTCTTGGGGTCGTAGGGCCACACCCCGGTGAGATCCTCGTAGTAGGGGTCGGTCGGCGGGACCATCGATCCGATGAGCTCTCCGTATCCGGCCCATGCGGTGTCGAGCACGGCTTTGCGGTCGATCGCGTACATCACCGCTTCACGGGCGCGCTTGTCCTTGAAGATCCCGTCGGCGTTGTTCATCGTCAGCACGACCTCGCCGTTCGTCGTGCCCGAGATGATCTGGTAGTCCGCGCTCTGGAAGTCCCCGGCGAGTTCCGGGGCCTGGAGGTTGGAGACGACGTCGATCTCGCCGGACTTCAGGGCGTTCGCGGCGGAGACGGCGTCCGTGAAGTACTTGAACTCGACGTTCTTCACCGCCGGCGCCTCGCCCCAGTAGTCGTCGCGCGCGACGAAGTCGATCGACTGCCCGCGCGTGAACTTCTCGATCGCGTACGGTCCCGTGCCGATCGCCTCGTTTGCGAGGTCCTCGGTGCCCTCGGTGTCGAAGACGGCCCCGATGAGTGTCGTGAGGTTGAACAGCCACTGGTTCGACGGTGTGGCCAGCGTGATCTCGACCGTGGAGTCGTCGGGAGTGGCGATCGAGTCGACGACGTCCATCTTCGCCCCGAGCGCATTCGTCCACTCGTTCTTCGCTCGCTCGTAGGAGAACTTGACGTCCTCGCTGGTGAGGTCTGCTCCGTTGGAGAACTTCACTCCCTCGCGGAGGGTGAAGGTGTACGTCTTCCGATCCTCGGACACCGTCCAGTCCTCGGCGAGCGCCGGTTGGATCTCACCGGATTCGTCGAGGCGGACGAGGGACTCGTAGACGTTCTCCATGAGGGCCTCGGGGATCGCGACCCCCGAGGTCGAGGTGAAGTCGAGGTTGACCGGTTCGGCGGTGAAGGCGATCGCCATCGAATCGCGCTGCTCGTCCGATCCGGGATCGGAGGCGCCCGCCGAGCACGCGGAGAGGACGAGGGTGAGGGCAGCGGCGGCTGCGACCCAGAGGGCGGTGCGCGGAGACTTCATGGTTCACCTCGTAGTTCGGGACGCCGATCGGCTCGCTCAGTCTAACCGACACGGCAGGGCGCGAATGTGTCCCGTGTCACATCCCGGGCCGCTCACCGTGAACGGGGCCCGGTCCTCGGGGCGGATGCCGGGTCAGCGGCCTGCGGTCGCCGAGGCGGGTGGCGGTCTCAGAGTCCCGTCTGCTCGGCGAGGATGCCGGCGAGGCCGTCGAAGGCGATGCGCCGATGCGAGCGCGCGTTCTTCTCCTCCGGGGTCATCTCGGCCGCGCTCTTCTCCGAGCCCTCGGGGATGAAGATGGGATCGTAGCCGAAGCCGCCGTCCCCACGCGGTGCGGTGGCGAGGCGGCCGGGCATCGCACCCTCGGCGACGAACTCGCGCCCGTCAGGGGTGACGGCCGCGGCGGCGCAGCGGAACTGCGCTCCCCGGTGTGCGGCGTCGATGTCGCGCAGCTGGGACAGCAGCAGCTCGAGGTTCGCCTGGTCGTCGCCGTGGCGTCCTGCCCATCGGGCGGAGAAGATCCCCGGCGCCCCGCCGAGGACGTCGACGGCGATCCCGGAGTCGTCGGCGATCGCGGTCAGCCCGGTGGCCGCCGCGGCGGCATGGGCCTTGATGAGCGCGTTCTCGGCGAACGTCACCCCGGTCTCCGGGATGTCCCCGAGCCCCGCCTCGGCGGCGGTGCGGACCTCCGTGCCCTCACCGAGGACAGGGAGGAGGATCGCGAGGAGCTCGCGCTTCTTCTTCTCGTTGTGGGTGGCGAGGACGAAGGTCGTCATCGTCCCAGCGCCTCGCGCTGAAGCTCGGTGAGGTCGGCGCAGCCCTTCGCGGCGAGGTCGAGCAGCGAGGAGAGCTCGTCGCGGTCGAACGGCGCACCTTCGGCAGTGCCCTGGACCTCGACGAACTTCCCGGAGCCGGTCATGACGACGTTCATGTCGGTCTCGGCGGTCGAGTCCTCGACGTAGGGCAGGTCGAGGAGGGGCTGACCGTCGACGATGCCGACGCTGATCGCAGCGACCGAATCGGTCAGCGGCTGGTGGGCGGCGGGAATGAGTCCGGACGAGCGGCCCTTGTCGATCGCGTCGGCCATGGCGACGTAGGCACCGGTGATCGAGGCGGTGCGGGTCCCGCCGTCGGCCTGGAGGACGTCGCAGTCGAGGACGAGGGTGTTCTCCCCGAGCTTCGTCATGTCGATGACCGCTCGCAGGCTGCGCCCGATGAGGCGGGAGATCTCATGGGTGCGCCCGCCGAGCTTGCCCTTGACGGACTCACGGGTGCTCCGGGAGTCGGTGGCGCGCGGGAGCATCGCGTACTCGGCGGTCACCCATCCGCGGCCCTGCCCCTTGAGCCACCGGGGGACGCCTTCGGTCAGGGACGCCGCGCAGAGCACGCGCGTGTTGCCGAACTCGATGAGGGCCGAGCCCTCGGCGGTGGTGATCCAGTTCCGGGTGATCTTCACCTCGCGGAGCTCATCGGCTCCTCGTCCGTCTGCGCGCGCCATGGTCCTCTTTCCTGTCTCGGTCTCGGTTGCGGTGGGGCTCACACGCTCCACCAGGCTTCGGGTTTCGCGAGTTCGATGGGGCCGCGGTACTCCCCCGCGGCCTCTCCGCGCACGATCGTGCAGTCCGTCCACACGGGGATGTGCGTGAGCACGAGGGAGCGGACGTCGGCGTCGGTGGCCACACGACCCGCGCGCTTGCCGGTGAGGTGGACTCCGCGGGCGGAGTCCCTGCCCTCCTGGAACGCGGCCTCGCAGAGGAAGAGGTCGGCCCCGCGGGCGGCTTCGACGAGGTTGGCGCACTCGTCGGTGTCAGCCGAGTAGGCGATGACGGATCCGGTCGCGTCCGTGATCCGCACGGCGTAGGTCTCGACGGGATGGTCGACGAGGAAGGTCTCGATGGTCAGCGACCCGATCTGCCAGACCGATCGGTCGTCGAGGTCGATGAACTCGAACGCGCGGGAGAAGTCGGTGTCTTCGCAGCCGTCGGCGGACGGGGCCTTTCCGGGATCCGTGTGATAGGCGCGGGTGAGTCGCTCCTCTGCTCCGGCCGGGGCGTAGACGGCGGTGCGGGTGCGGATCGTGCCGGTGTCCGTGACGTCTCCGGAGAAGAAGCGCGGGTCGTAGCTGTGGCGGACGTAGAACCCGAGCATGTCCATGCAGTGGTCGGGGTGGAGGTGGCTGAGCACGACAGCGGTGATCGAGTCGAGGTCGACTGCTCGCTGCAGAGGGCTGAGCGCTCCGGAGCCCAAGTCGAGGACGATGCGGGTCGGCTTCTCCTCCTCGGTCTCGACGAGGTAGCAGCTGGCGGAGGAACCGGGGCCGGGGAAGGAGCCGGCGGTGCCGAGGGCGGTGAGTTTCATTCGTCGTCATCCCCTTGCATCTGCGCGAGCAAGGTCATCGTCAGTCGGTCCTGAATCCAGGTCAGGAAGTCGTACAGGGTCAGGGTGAGCTCTTCGGACTCGTCGAGCTGGTCGCGGTGGGCGTACTTCTCCTCCTGCGCCTCCTCGGTGTCGATGCCGAGGCGGACAGCGAGGACGAGCCGAAGGTCGTTGAGGCCCTTCATCCACGCGAGCACCTCGTCATGGCTGAGCGTGATCGCCGCTCCTCGCCTCAGCCCGGCGACGATGATGCGGACGTTGTGCGCCTTCGCCTGGGCGAGGTCGAACTCGGTGAGCCGCCGGAACTCCTGCGAGCGTTCGTCGTCGAGGGGGTCGACATCGGGGAAGAGCCGCAGCAGCGCCGGATCGTCGGGGCGAGGGCGCTCGACGAGGCCGAGCCGGGCTTCCCAGTTCTCCGAATCGGGACGACCGTCCTCCCCCTCATCCTCGGCGAGGAGGGCGGCGAGGTCGGTGAAGACCGTGAGCATGAGTGAGCGTTCGTTGTCCTCGAGTCTGAGGACGACGTCGTCCCCACGAGCGTCGATGGCTGCCATGCCTCAGTCTGATCCTGATTCTGGTTGGCACGCGGCCCACAGACCGTATTCGTGCATCGCCTGGGTGTCGCGCTCCATCTCCTCGCGTCCTCCGGTGGCGACGACGGAGCGGCCCTTCTCGTGGACTTCGAGCATGAGCCGGTGAGCCTTCTCCGCGGAGTACCCGAAGTAGGACTGGAAGACGTAGCTGACATAGCTCATGAGATTGACCGGGTCGTTGAAGACGACGGTCCTCCACGGCCTGGCCGGATCCACGGCGGTGCGGACGCCGACGTCCGGCTCCAGAACAGGGGTCGTTGGATTGCTCACGTTTCCACAATACGGCAGATCCGTGATGCTGTCGTGACGTAAGATCACGCCTATGAGTGATCTCACACGCACCGATTCCACTGCGTTCTTCACCGATCAGTACGAGCTGACGATGGTGCAGGCCGCCTTGAGATCGGGCGCTGCTCACCGGCCCAGCCTCTTCGAGGTCTTCGGTCGCAGCCTTCCCGCCGGACGCCGTTACGGCGTCGTCGCAGGCACGGGACGCATCCTCGAGATGCTCGAGGACTTCCGCTTCGACGAGGAGGAGCTTGCGTTCCTCAGCCGTGAGCGCATCGTCGATGCCGCGACGATCGACTGGCTGGCGAACTACCGCTTCTCGGGAACGATCCGGGGCTACGCCGAGGGCGAGATCTACTTCCCGGGCTCCCCGCTGCTCACCATCGAGTCGAGCTTCGCCGAGGGTGTCATCCTCGAGACGCTCATCCTCTCCGCGCTCAACTACGACTGCGCGGTCGCCTCGGCGGCGTCCCGGATGGCGCAGGCCGCCGGCGACCGACCGGTGGCGGAGATGGGCGGGCGTCGCACGAACGAGCATGCGGCAGTGGCGGCGGCCAGGGCCGCGGTCATCGGCGGCTTCTCCTCGACGTCGAACCTCGCTGCGGGACTGCGGTACGGACTGCCGACGATCGGGACCTCGGCGCATTCGTTCACCCTCCTCCACGACTCGGAGCGCGAAGCCTTCGCCGCGCAGCTCGAGTCGCTCGGCACCGATACGACCCTCCTGCTCGACACCTACGACGTCGAGGAGGCGCTCAAGACGGCGATCGAACTCGCCGGCCCCCGCCTCGGCGGGGTGCGCATCGACTCGGGCGACCTCATCGAACAGGCGAGCGAGGTCAGGGCGGGCCTCGACCGCCTCGGCGCGAAGGACACGACGATCACGGTCACCAGCGACCTCGACGAGTACGCGATCGCAGCGCTCGCCGCCTCCCCCGTCGACGCCTACGGCGTCGGCACTCGCGTCGTCACCGGCTCGGGCGCACCGGCGGCGGGGCTCGTCTACAAGCTCGTCGCGCGCGCCGACGAATCGGGGACGTGGACGGCGGTGGCGAAGAACTCGACGGGCAAGCCCTCCCGGGGCGGGCACAAGGAGGCCAGGCGCCTCATCGACGGTGCGATCGCCGTCGAAGAGGCCGTCGGCATCCCCGACCTGCCCGATGACCTCGACGACGGACGGCACCTGTCGGTCGACCTCGTCGTGGGCGGGGAGATCGACCGGTCGTTCACGGGGGCCGGCGGAGTGAAGAAGGCGTGTGCCCGCCATGACGAGTCCCTGGCGGAGCTGCCGCGGTCGGCCAGGCGCCTCCAGGACGGGGAGCCGGCGATCCCGACGGTGTTCTACTCGGGCTGACTCACTTCCGGCCGGCTCACTTCTGGCCGACGAACCAGCCCTGGAGCTTCTTGATCCGCGCCTGGATCTGCTCGCGGGTGGCCTGGGCCACCGCAGGTCCTCCGCACGCCTTGCGGAGTTCGACGTGGACGGTCTTGTGCGGGGTGCCGGTGCGCCGTGACCAGGCGCCGACGAGGCTCTGGAGCTGGTTGCGCTCCTCCTTCATCGCCCGGTGCTCGAGTTCGCTCGTGTGGACCTCGGCGGCAGGAGGCGGTGCGGCGGCGGTCTTACGCTGGGCCTGCTTGGCCTGCTGGGTGCGCAGGAGTTCGTGGACCTGTTCGGGTTCGAGGAGGCCGGGGATGCCGATGAAGTCGAGTTCGTCCTCGGAGCCGATCGCTCCGCCGGTGCCGAACTCGCCGCCGTCGTAGAGCACCCGGTCGAACAGCGCCTCGGCACCGAGCGCCTCGAAGGAGCCGAGCTGATCGGAGGCGCCCTCGTTGCGGTTGGCCTGCTCGAGGGCCTGATCGTCGAAGACGACGACGTCGTTCTCATCCTCGTTGCGGGGCCGGTCGAGGGCGTGGTCGCGTTCGACCTCCATCGAGTTCGCGAGCGCCAGGAGGATCGGCACCGAGGGGAGGAACACGGAAGCGGTCTCTCCGCGTTTGCGGGCGCGGACGAAGCGTCCGATGGCCTGGGCGAAGAAGAGCGGGGTCGAGGACGAGGTCGCATAAACCCCGACGCACAGGCGGGGAACGTCGACGCCCTCGGAGACCATGCGCACGGCCACCATCCAGCGGTCGGTCGAGTTCTGGAACTCCTCGATGCGCGCCGAGGCGCCCGCCTCGTCAGAGAGGACGACGGTGGGCTTCTCCCCCGTGAGCTCGCGCAGCACCTTCGCGTACGCGCGAGCGGCATCCTGGTCAGTGGCGATGACGAGACCGCCGGCGTCGGGGACCGTGCGCCGGACCTCGGTCAGGCGCATGTCCGCGGCTTTGAGCACGGCGGGGATCCAGTCGCCGGCCGGGTCGAGGGCGGTGCGCCAGGCCTGGGAGTTGATGTCCTTCGTCGTCTCCTCGCCGAGGACGTGGGACATCTCGTCCCCGGCCTTCGTCCGCCACGACATGGCCCCGGCGTAGGCGAGGAAGAGGACGGGCCGGACGACGGAGTCCTTGAGTGCCCGGCCGTAGCCGTAGGAGTAGTCCGCGACCGAGGTGCGGATGCCCTCGGCGTCGGGGGCGTAGGTGACGAACGGGATCGGCGAGGTGTCGGAGCGGAACGGGGTGCCCGTCAGCGACAGGCGGCGCACGGCCGGGCCGAAGGCCTCGCGGACCGCGTCACCCCAGGAGAGCGCATCACCGGCGTGGTGGACCTCGTCGAGGATGACGAGCGTGCGCCCGGCTGCGGTGCGGTTGTGGTGGAGGACCGGCTTCGCGGCGACCTGGGCGTAGGTGAGGGCGACACCGTGGAATCCGGGGGCGTGCTTGCCCTGGGAGTTCTTGAAGTGCGGGTCGAGTTTGATGCCCACGCGCGCGGCGGAGTCCGCCCACTGGACTTTGAGGTGCTCGGTGGGGGCAACGACCGTGACGCGGTTGACGACGCGCTGGGCGAGGAGCTCAGCGGCCAGACGCAGGGCGAAGGTCGTCTTGCCCGCACCCGGGGTCGCGACGGCGAGGAAGTCCTTCGGCTGATCCCGGAAGTAGAGTTCGAGGGCCTCGGCCTGCCACGCGCGCAACTTGCCGGCCGTTCCCCAAGCGGCGCGCTCGGGGAAGGCCGGTGAGAGCTGTTCGGCGGCGGAGGTCCCTGGGAGACGTTCCGCGGCCATCTACTCCTTGGGTCCTTCAGGCATCGATTCGAAGATCTCCTTGCACTTCGGGCAGACAGGGAAGCGCTCGGGATCCCGCGTGGGGACCCACACCTTTCCGCACAGGGCGATGAGCGGCGTCCCGGTGACCATGGATTCCATGATCTTGTCCTTGGGAGCGTAGTGGCTGAACCGCTCGTGGTCGCCCGGTTCGACGAGCTGTTCTGTCTGCTCGCGCTCGATCGTGGCTGAACCGCCTGAAGATGGATAGGTCATGGCTCCATTGTAGTTCCCTAGAATGAGAACCATGGATCGGTCCCACGAGTATTCGCTCACAGAGCGCTATCGCGAGCTCAGCGACGACATCGCCGCGGCCGTCGCCGTGGTCTCGGCCAAGCGAGGCGGTGCCGCGCACGCGATCACCGTCGACTCGTTCCTCGACGTCTCCTACGATCCGCCGACGATGGCGGTGAGCGTCTACTCAGGCTCGAGGATGATGGAGACCTTGGAGATGACCGATCACTTCGCGATCTCCGTCCTCAGCGCCGAGCAGCGCGACATCTCGGAGCGTCTCGGCGCTTCGGGGCAGCCGCTCTACGGTGCCCTGTCCGGCATCGACACCTTTCCGGGTCCGCGGTCGGGTCAGCCGATCCTCAGTCGTTCCGTCGCGTGGTTCGAGCTGCGGATGACGGAGATCGTCCAGGTCGCCACGCACAGTCTCGTCGTCGGCGAGGTGGTGGCCTTGGGGGCCGGGCCAGGAAGCGGTCAGCTGCAGCCGCTCCTGCGGTGGCGCAAGGCCTACGGCACGATCGGCCGTCGCTGAGGACCATCACCGGGAAGGCAGCTGGCCACCGGCCTGTGGGTGGGTCACCGCGGCGGGCCACCGTCCTGAGCGTGAGTAACCGCGCCGGGCTTCCGAGCCCCTAGACTTCCGGTATGGACCTCGCTGAGATCTGGCCGCCCTTCGGCCTCCGCATCACGACCGGAGACATGGAGCTCACACCGACGCGGGAGGCGGATCTTCCGGAGCTCGCCGAGATCGCCCGCGGCGGCGTCCGCCGAGACGGTGTGCGGGCGTTCCTCGTCGATTGGGACTCCGGCACCGACGAGGAGATCGGCCGGTCGATCGCTCAGTATCAGTGGGGGACGCGCGCGAACTACTCCCCCGGTGACTGGACCATCGAGTTCACCGTCCGCGTCGACGGACGCGTCGTCGGCCTGCAGGGGGCGAGCAGCACGGACTTTCCGAAGACGCGGTCGGTGAAGACCGGGTCATGGCTGGCGCGGTCCGAGCAGGGACGCGGGTACGGCACCCGGATGCGCCGTGCGCTCGTGACCGCCTTCGCTGATCATCTCGGTGCCCGCACGTTCCACACCGGGTATGTCGAGGGCAACGATGCGAGCCGGCGGGTGTCCGAGAAGCTCGGGTACTCCCCCAACGGGGACTTCACGATCGTCGTCCAGGGCGGTGAGGCGTGCACGGAGCATCAGATGGTGCTGCGTGCCGATGACATCGTCCACGACGATGCGGTCGAGGTCGCCGGCGCCGAGGCGGTGCGCCGATTCCTCGGAATCACCGACGAGAAGGCTGACTCGCAGCGGTCGTGAATGAAAAAAGGAGGGGATCCTGCCCCAAGGACAGGATCCCCCACCAACAATTATTGCGGCAGTCACTTACTCTCCCACAACCACCAAGTTGCAGTACCATCAGCATGACATGGGCTT